>JAVXCD010000012.1:0-19266 GCA_036659655.1 Alistipes sp. | reverse complement strand
AGGTCGCAAAGACACGGTACTGATTACCTTTGCGACCTCTCGACAGGCTCGAGGATCGTGGAGTGTGTTTCCAGTGTACCTTTGCGACCTCTCGACAGGCTCGAGGATCGTGGACTGTATTTTGTGCCGGTTGTCTTTGCGACCTCTCGACAGGCTCGAGGATCGTGGACTGTGTTTTGTGCCGGTTGTCTTTGCGACCTCTCGACAGGCTCGAGGATCGTGGACTGTGTTTTGTGCCGATTGACCTTGCGACCTCTCGACAGGCTCGAGGATCGTGAACGTTTCCTGTTTGAGCAAACCCCGACACGATCTTCGGGTCTAATTTAGAAACTGTTTGAATTTGTTACCGAAGTTATTTTAAAACAGTTTCTTATTCTTTCCACCGGGTTTTGCGCTTGATCCGGAAGGACTATCAAAAATTCGGAACTGGAATTTGCACCAATCTGTTTACAACTGCAAGTTCTTGAAAGTCTTGTCGATGTAGGCCGTGAAAGCTTCCTTATAATTCTCACCAATGGGCACATATTCCGTTTCTCCGACAAAAATGCGTCCTTTGACGTAACTTTTTATATATTTCAGATTGACGATATACGAACGATGCACGCGAATAAATAGTTCGCTGGGCAGTGCTGTTTCCATGTTCTTCAGACGGAAGAGCGTGGTGATGATCGAGTTGTTGGCCAAGTGCATTCGTACGTATTCCCCTTCGCTCTCAAGGTAGACAATGTCGCTGATTTTGATGAGCGAAACTTTGTAGTCGGCCTTCACGGAGATGTACTCCTTGTCTTTGGGTGTGGCTTCTGAGGAGGAGTCTATCTCCTTCTGATTGTGGCGCAATTCGTAGAGCGAATAGGCCTTGGCGGTGGAGCGGCTGAAGTCCGCAAAACTGAAGGGCTTTAGCAGATAGTCGACAGCGTCGAGTTTGAACCCTTCGATCGCATATTCGGCATAGGCCGTGGTGAAAATAATCATCGGCTTCTGCATGAGCGAGCGCACAAAATCCACGCCGTTTAAGTCGGGCATGTTGATGTCCACGAAGATCAGATCCACCGTGTGGGTGGTCAGGAACACCTGTGCCTCAAGCGCATTGTTGTAGGAGCTGAGCAATTCCAAATAAGGAATTTTCGAGATGTAATTTTTGAGTTGTCGCAGAGCCAGCGGCTCGTCGTCAATAGCGATACATTTAAGCATTGAGAGTCGGAATTACAAGTTTAACAGTATAGGTCAACGGATCATTATCCGTGATCGTAAGCGTATAGTTGGGACCGTAGATTAACTCCAGTCGTTTGCGGGCATTCTCCAGACCGATGCCGGAAGCTATTTTCTCTGCCGGTTCAATTTGATGCCGGCTGTTGCTGATCGTGCTGATGACCTGACCGCTACGGTATTCGATGCTAAGATGAATGAACGACGGATATTTGTAACTGACACCGTGTTTGAAGGCATTCTCGATGAAGACAATCAGCAGCAGGGGCGGTATAGAAACATTCGTTGGCAGGGGATTGGGGTAGTTGAGTCGGATGTCGATGGCATCGGTATAGCGAATGCGCATCAGCCCGATGTAGTTCTCGACAAATTGTATATCCTGATCCAGCGAGATGATCTCACGCCCCGAATCATAGAGCACATAACGCATCATTTTCGACAACTCGATCACGGCATTCTTCGCATATTCCGTGTCGATGTCTATCAGTGCGTGGATATTATTGAGGGTGTTCATGAAGAAATGCGGGTTGATCTGATACTTCAAGTAATCCATTTCAGCTTGTAGATTCTGACGTTTCAGCGTCTCCATTGCCTGCTCGTCGCGGATGGACTGGTAGATCAACTTGATACCCGTATTAGCCCCCGTCATGAAAAATCCAAGGAGCACATTCCAGTAGATTTCCAGATCGGTGAACGAGGCCTTGCGGTGCTCGATGAGTTGCTGCTCGGCATCCACATTGGAGAAAATACTGTCGGTGATGTATTGCTCGTAGAAATCCACAGCATAGAACACGATGAAAATAAGAATTAAATCGGTCAGCAGATAGAGGACGTATTTGTGCTTGAGCATGAAGCGCGGAGCGATAATGCTGTTGTGAACAATGAAGATCACCAGATAGGGTGCAATCTTGCGCCATGCAACGAAAATATTCTCGAAACTAATGTGCAATTCCGACATCATCTTCGAGTTGAGTACCGGCACAAGAATAATTGCCGACCACACCATGAGGTAGAGGAGGTTCTCGCCGATCGTCTGTTTCTTGCTAATCTTCATGGAGCAAAGATAAGGATCTTTTTGAAATTAATGAGTGGCCTTATACCAACCTGTTTGGTTTTTGGCCGCGACACAATACAGATCGTCACTGGGATCGCTGGTGGTGATGCCGGTGTAAACTGCGGCATCAATGGGTTGGTATTCGGCTGCCGGGAAGGTGAGATAACTGTCGGTATGCAGGCGACAGGAGGGCGGAACAGTGCGCACCAACTGCGCATCGAACTCGGCTCGCAGAGTCGCGTTGGTACATAATTTATGTACGTAGTCACCATAATCGTAGAAGCGATGCGGACGGTATGAGTCGTAGATCTGTATCGGTTGCGGGGAGTAGGTGTGTGTGGTGTTGATGCGTCGCATGATTGTTGCCAGACGATCTACTTCGCTACAAACGGTGACGGCAATAGCACCGCTGGGGGCGAGATAGGTTCGGTAAAAATCGTAATAACTCCTGCATATCCCCTGTAAGTCGTAGGAGGTGCCGTCGTTTGTAAATAGTTGTGGCAGAAGTGTTTCGTATGGAAATCCGTGGCTCATGACTTCACAGGGGGAGGCGATGATGTATTTAACAGCCTTGCGCAGGTCATAGGCCACCTCGATCGTAGACATGAAACAGACATCAAAGAGTACGTATTCGAATTTTACGCCCGTCGCCTCGATGGCTGTGGCGAGGGTCTGTGTGTCGGTGTTGTGGGTCGAGGCATCTCCGAACCAACGGGTAGAGAATCCTTCGGGGGAGGTGTACTCCCAATACTCTTTTTGAGCCGATGCAGATTTCCACACAGCAGCACTGACAGCGGAAGTTGCAGGTAACCAGCCCAAACCGTGAGCACCGATGGTGATACCATATTGCTTTGCAGGGGCAAGTTTGATGGCGCTATTCAGCACCTCGGTGATGGTCTCGGCACGTGTGAGGTTCAGATTAGTGTAGGATTGAAGCAGACTCTCCTTGCACGTTCCGTCTTCGTAGTATAACTCAATGAGCGAGGCATCCATGTTGCCTTTCTGTCGAAATACTAAAAAACGGCCGTCACCCAGAATATTTTGCGAGAGAGCCTTTTTTGCATCGGCAATATTTTGTTCGAATGCTTCCGCGAGTCCATTGCCTGCCCATGGCAGATACATCAGAACGGTTTGAGAGGCGGTGACGGGCGGAAGAACAGGGGGTTCCTCATTCTGTTCACAGGCGGTCGCCAGCAGGACGACACAACACAGCAAGGGGTAGATGAATCGTTTCATTATTTGTAAGTGCGGGGTTTTAGGTTGTTGAATTGCCATGTGCGGTCTCGTTTATAGGTGTAACCTTCGGGTTTATTCCAATAGATACGCCCAAAATCGAAGTAATATCCGCGGATCTTTCCCTCCTCGGTCTTCTTGGGCATAAGCAGTGGCACATATTCCACCGTGCGGCTGATCACCCGGCTCTTGCCATGCTCCAGTTCATGCGAAGCCAGCACATCGAGCGCGTGACCGAACATCAGAATGTGTTGCGGGGTTTTCTGTGTCAGCGCATCTCCCGACTCTTCGATGGTGCGGATAACATTTTGTGTGCGCCGGTAGTAGGCTCGTTCCTGCACCGTATCACCCAAAGCCCCGTAACAGTAGGCCAACACATTGAGAATGGTAGGACTAAACGGATCCCGCTCTTTTGCCTCAATAGCGGCAGAGAGCAGATTCTCCACACTTTCGCGCAACGGATTTTCGGGCGTGAGGGTGGAAGCCATCATCAACATGCGATCCAGATCGGGATTCGTGTTCAGTGGCTTGTAACCATCCTGATACGCATAACCGTAGTAAAGATAGTGATAATCGTCGGCCGTGAGGGTGCTGTCACCCACGTTATAGCGCAAAATCAGATTGGGGTAGTAGTAGGGCGAGGATACATCCATCGTCTGATTGATGATTGTATTCTCATCGGGCACTTTCGCCGCTGCGAACAAGGGCAGCACGAGGAGCAACAATAGTAGATTTTTCATGAATGCTTACTTAGCGGTTTATACATATAAAATAGAAACGGACATTTAGCATAAATCGTATTTTGCGATCAAGGTTTTGAATCGTTCCGACAACGCCTGTGTGCCGGGAACTAAGGGCAGGCGCATGGTTTCACCGATCTTACCCATAGCTGAGAGTGCGCACTTCACGCCCGTGGGATTTCCCTCGGCAAAGAGTGCTTTAACAGCCTCGTCAAGGGATTGATAGACCTCATCGGCCTTGTCGAAATCACCGTTCTTCGCCCAATTCAAACACTCCATAAAGCGTTGCGGAAAGGCATTGGCAGCCACCGAGATCACCCCGTCACCACCGCGCCGCATCAGATCCAGCGCCATGCCGTCGTCACCCGACAACACCATGAAACCCTCTCTGCGTCGGTCAATGATCTGCTGCATCTGCTCGATGTTACCCGATGCCTCCTTGATGCCGATCACATTTGGGAAATCGCCCGCAATGCGGAGTGTGGTCTCGGCAGTCATATTGACACCCGAACGGCCGGGAATGTTGTACAATATAATAGGTAGCGGAGAGTGTTCCGATACGATTTTGAAGTGTTGGTATAGCCCTTCCTGCGAAGGTTTGTTATAATAGGGAGTGACGCTGAGGATGGCATCCGCACCGCGCAGGTCGAATTCGCGCAGTTGATCCAACACCTCGGAGGTCGAATTGCCCCCCACACCCATCACCAAGGGCACGCGATGAGCAATGTGGTTGGTGATAAACATAGCAATCACAGCGCGTTCGGGCATGTAAAGGGTCGGGGTCTCGGCGGTAGTGCCCAGTGCCACAATATAATCCACACCACCGTCGATCACATAGTCAATCATGCGATCCAGTGCCTCGTAGTCTACACGACCGTCTGCCGTGAATGGGGTAATCATCGCAGCTCCTACGCCGCATAATTTGTGTCGTTTCATATGATAGTGTCTATTTAATTTATATATCAATTTTTTGTTCGCTTAGAAACTGTTTGAATTTGTTACCGAAGTTATTTGGAAGCTATTTTTGTTCCTGTTTTTGTCCTGTAAATCCGATTCTAAAATAACGATCCTTGTTGGGAATCGGTCTCTGTCACCCTCTTTTTATGAGGTTGTGGCGCAGGCGTTGGCGGCGTTTGTAGGTCTATGAGAGCGATAAATTCGGCTTCGGAGATGATTTTCACCCCCAACTTCTCGGCTTTCTGCAACTTGGCCGGTCCCATATTTTCACCCGCCACGATGTAATCCACAGTTGCCGACACGCCCGTGAGGTTTTTTCCTCCGTGGCGTTCGATCAAACTCTTCAGCTCCTCTCGGCTGTGTTCTGCGAATTTGCCGGAGATGACAAAACTCAGTCCGGAGAGCGACTCCGACTGCAACTCCTCCGCCACGGTTTGGGTTTGCAGGCCTGCGGCTTGCAGGCGGCGGATGATTTGCAGGTTCTCCTGATCGGCAAAATAGTCGAGAATCGAGTCTGCGATTTTACCCCCCACCTCCTCCGCTTCGATCAACTCTTCGCGGGTGGCGTGCATCACGGCATCGAGTGTGCCGAAATGATTGGCCAGATATTTGGCCGTTGTCTCGCCGACAAAGCGAATGCCCAATGCAAACAACACCCGTTGGAACGGCACTTTTGTCGAATCACAGATGCTGCGGATGATGTTCTCTGCCGACTTCTCTCCTAATCGCGGCAGGCAGGATAGTTGTGCCTTTTGCAAGTCGTAGAGGTCGGCAATGGTGTGTAGTAGGTTGCTTTCGAAGAGCAACTCCACGGTCTCCTCTCCCAAGCCGTCGATGTCCATCGCCTTGCGACGGATGAAGTGGATGATGCGCCCCAAAATTTGGGGACGGCAATGGCTTTGGTTGGGGCAGTAGTGTTTGGCCTCGCCCTCGTACTGCACCAAGGCGGTGCCGCACTCAGGACAATGGGTGATGTAGGTGAAAGGCCGGCTGTCGGTGGCGCGTTGCGAAAGATCGACACCGGTGATTTTGGGAATAATCTCACCCCCCTTTTCCACATAGACCATGTCTTGGGGGCGGATGTCCAACAACGCCATTTGATCGGCATTATGAAGTGTGGCACGTCGCACCGTCGTTCCGGCCAGTTGTACGGGGTCGAGATTGGCTACGGGTGTGATCGCCCCGGTGCGTCCGACTTGAAAGTCGATGCTCTCCAGACGGGTCAGCGCCTGCTCGGCTTTGAATTTGTAGGCCACCGCCCACTTGGGGGCTTTGGAGGTGTTGCCTAATATCCGCCGATCCGCCATGCGGTTCACCTTCACCACCGCCCCATCGGTGGGGAAGGGTAGGGTCTTGCGAGCCTCATCCCAATAGTTAATAAAGTCGTCTATCTCTTGCGTATTGTGGCAGATACGCATCTTGTCCGAGATCTTGAAGCCCCATTCACGCGCTTTCTGCATATTGTCCCAGTGCGAGGCTGCGGGTAGTTGCTCGCTCACCAACTGGTAGAGCGTACAGTCCAATGCGCGTTTGGCAACCACGGCCGACGACTGTTGTTTGAGTGTGCCTGCGGCTGCATTGCGCGGATTGGCAAACAACGGCTCTCCCGCCTGCTCGCGCTCGGCATTGATCTTGTCAAACGAGGCATAGGGCATGAGGATCTCGCCGCGAATTTCGAAATAATCGGGCAGGTCACTGCCCGTCAGATGTAAGGGTACCGAGCGAATCGTGCGCACATTGGCCGTCACGTCGTCGCCCTGTGTGCCGTCACCGCGGGTCACCGCGCGCAACAACTTACCCTGTTCATAGGTGAGCGAGATGGCGGTGCCATCGAATTTTAGTTCGCAGACAAATTCGGTGGAGCCGATCTCCTTCTCGATGCGGGTGATGAACTCGTGCAACTCGTCGAGCGAATAGGTGTTGCCCAACGAGAGCATCGGAAAGCGGTGTTTGATACTGATAAATTCGGTGGTGATGTCGCTGCCTACACGTGCCGTCGGAGAGTTGGGATCGGAAAATTCGGGATGAGCCTGTTCTAAATCCAGCAATTCGCGCATCATTCTATCGAACTCGAAATCCTCGATTTCGGGGGCATTTTCGACGTAGTACTTGCGATTATGGTAGTTGAGTTGACGGCGCAACTCTTCTATTTTCTGAGGTATCATATAACTATAATGTTGTGTAAAGGTACATATTTTGTTCAAAACTTCGGTTAAATTCAAAAAAAAAGCAATTTTTTTTCATCTCTATGGTGCAATATCTAAATTTTGCTTATAATTGCAGAAAATTTCAGAACATTTATATGGCTAATCACACTATAAGCAAGAAACACCTCGTAACGAGTTTCCACAACTTAACACCCGAACTTCAGAATCTGGTGAAACAATTCTATCCGTTAGGATTCACCGAAGCAATGATGCGCGTGGATAAGCCGAACGGTGATTTTTTTTATGCTGTACCCTTCGAAACGGAAGAAATTGCGTATCTTGTAAAAATCGATGTCAAGATCGATGATAATTCACAAGACGATGACGACAACAGCAAAGATTATTACGAAGACGAGATCAAAGGAGCCGACGAAATTCAGGATGACGGAAGTTCGGACGGCGACGACCAGAACGACGAAAACGATTAGTTCCGCCATGCGACACCTCCTCACACCCGCACTGCTGTCGCTCTTATTCGCTGCATGCGGTCTGGCTGAAGGTGATCAGGATCAAGACAACAAACATATTTATATTCACTTTCAGGATCCTCATTTCGAGGCCTATTGTTTGAGTCAATTCGACTTGAACGAGGATGGTCATGTGTCGCGTTATGAGGCGCAACGTGCTGTGCAGATGGATTGCGCCGGGCTGAAGATCGCTTCGTTGTCGGGCATTGGGGAGTTTATTAACCTAAGAAGTCTCGACTGCGGCAACAACCTTCTTGAGGATCTCGATGTGACCCGATCCCGCGGACTTGAGACGTTGATCTGCACGCAGAATCGCCTTACGGTGCTGCGCGTTGAGTCGTTGCGTGTGCTGAAGGTGCTGCAATGCGGTGGGAATAAGTTGGAGCGGCTCGACCTGCGGGGCGATGTGTCGCTTTCGCTGTTGTTGTGTGATCATAACGATCTCTCTGTTCTCGATGTTAGTGGCTGTGCATCCAATATGGATCGGTTGAATGCCAAAGAAAATCCGCGGCTAAGCGTAGTTTATAAATCTAAAAATCAACGTATTGTGCAATCAGAACTCGATGCACATACCACACTTCAGGATCGATAGAGGGCACCCGTCCTCACCTTGGGAAAAGGATGATTTTTTAATAGATTGTTGACAACTCCCCTGTTTGAGTTGGGCGGTTTCATAAATAATTAGTACCTTTGGATGCAAAAAATGTCTTTTGCACGTTAAAAAAGAGTTTACAAAGATGAAAAAAGTTGACGTGATACTTGGTTTGCAGTGGGGTGATGAGGGGAAAGGAAAAGTGGTAGATGTGCTCACGCCCGCTTATCAAGTCGTTGCCCGATTTCAGGGAGGTCCGAATGCCGGTCATACGCTGGAATTTAATGGAGAAAAATATGTGCTGCGTTCGATTCCTTCCGGGATCTTTCAAGGCGGCAAAGTAAATATTATCGGTAACGGAGTTGTGTTGGATGCCATTCTCTTCCGCGAGGAGGCCGAAGCATTGGCCGTTAGCGGTCACGACCTGACACGTCAACTGTGTATCTCGAAGAAGGCTCATCTGATCCTGCCGACACATCGGATGCTGGATGCTGCTTACGAAGCCGCAAAAGGCTCAGCCAAAATCGGCACGACAGGCAAGGGCATTGGCCCGACCTACACCGATAAAATCAGCCGCAACGGTATGCGTGTGGGTGACTTGCTGAGTCCCGATTTTCACAAAATATACGAGAAATTCAAGGCACGTCATGTGGAGATGCTTCGCAGCCTCAATTATACGTACGACATCACCTCTCTGGAGGCGCAATGGTTCGAGGCTGTTGAATATTTGAAACGATTTGAGATCATTGATAGCGAATATGTTATCAATGATTACCTCAAGAAAGACATGAGCGTTCTGGCCGAAGGTGCACAGGGTACGTTACTCGACGTGGACTTCGGTTCTTATCCGTTTGTCACCTCCTCCAATACGGTTTGTGCAGGTGTTTGTACGGGGCTGGGCGTGGCACCCAATCGCATCGGCGAGGTGTTCGGCATCTTCAAGGCTTACTGTACACGGGTGGGAAGCGGGCCGTTCCCGACCGAACTTTTCGATCAGACGGGTGCTACACTTCGCAGTGTGGGACACGAGTATGGCGCGGTAACGGGGCGTGAGCGTCGTTGCGGATGGCTGGATATGGTAGCACTCAAATATGCGATCATGATCGACGGCGTGACGCAACTGATCATGATGAAGTCCGACGTGATGAACGATTTTGACACCATCAAGGTTGCCACAGGTTACCAGATTGATGGAAGGGTTGTCGAGGAGTTTCCCTATGAAACAACCGACGATCTGAAACCTATATATAAAGAATTCGAGGGCTGGAAATGCGATTTGCGTGCGGTAAAACAATATGCCGATTTCCCCGCTGCCTTCAAGACCTACGTCGAGTATATCGAGCAACAGACGGGAGTTCCCGTGAAGATTATCTCGGTAGGACCCGATCGTGCTGAAACAATTGTAAGATAGAAAAATACGTATTATGAGAAAACAGTTGAAAATTGTTGTATTGGCAAAACAGGTGCCCGATACCCGCAATGTGGGGAAGGATGCGATGACACCCGAAGGGACGGTCAATCGTTCCGTCTTGCCTGCAATCTTCAATCCTGAAGATTTGAATGCCCTTGAGGCTGCATTGTCACTGAAAGACAAGACCGAGGGTAGTACCGTACATATTTTAACCATGGGACCTCCGCGCGCTGCCGACATCATTCGGGATGCAATGTTTCGAGGTGCCGATGGCGGCTACTTGTTGACCGACCGCAAATTTGCAGGTTCGGACACGCTGGCGACCTCCTACGCATTGTCGTGTGCCTTGCGGAAGATTCAGCCCGACATCATCGTTGCCGGCCGACAGGCTATCGACGGTGATACGGCACAGGTGGGGCCGCAGGTGGCAGAGAAACTCGACCTTCCGCAGGTGACTTATGCCGAGCAGGTGGTGGAGATCAAAGCAAATTCGCTGGTGATCAAGCGTCGTTTGGAGCATGGCACAGAGGTCGTGGAATGTCCCATTCCGCTGGTGATGACGGTGAATGCCTCGGCGGCAGATTGCCGTCCGCGCAACGCCAAACGAGTGATGACCTTCAAACAGGCGTTGACCTGTTCGGAGATTGCCGCAGCACCCGAAGCAGAAGCCTCGAAACGCGCAGCCTCGAAATCGTATCTCCAGATCATTGAGTGGAGTGCGGCGGATGTGAATCCGGAGGAGCAGCAGTTGGGTCTGACGGGGTCGCCCACGAAGGTGAAGAAAATCGAAAATGTGGTATTCCAAGCCAAGGAGTCGAAGAAACTCACTGCGGACGACACGCAGATAAACGAACTGATGGTTGAACTTATCGCGAGCCATACGCTCGGTTAATTGAGAAGAGATGAATAATATATTTGTATATATAGAACTCGAAAACGGAGTTATTGCCGATGTGAGCCTCGAATTGTTGACCAAGGGGCGTGAACTGGCGACCATCCTCGGTGTGAAATTAGAAGCTGTGGTGATGGGTGAAAATCTGAAGGGAATAGAGAAAGAGCTTGCAAAATACGGTGCCGACCTGATCTGGGTTGCCGACGATAAGATCTTCGCTCCGTTCCGCACACTGCCCCACACGGCGGTGATGTGTGGCTTGATCCGGGCAGAGAAACCTCAGATTGCGCTGTTTGGTGCTACCCCCATTGGTCGCGATTTTGCACCGCGTATCTCCTCTGCATTGTATAGTGGCCTGACGGCAGACTGCACGCAGTTGGTGATCGGTGATCACACCGACCCCAAGAGCGGCACGGAGTATAAGAATCTGCTCTACCAGATCCGTCCGGCATTTGGCGGTAACATCATCGCCACCATCGTCAACCCCGATCACCGTCCTCAGATGGCGACCGTGCGCGAGGGGGTGATGCGCAAAGAATATGCTGCAAAAGCAGGCGAGGGCGTGCTGAAGCAGATCGACTGGCAGAAATTTGTAAAAGATACCGATTTGGCGGTGCGAATCATCGACCGACAGATTGAGGAACGAAAGATCAACATAAAAGGCGCAAGCATCATCGTGTCGGGCGGTTACGGTATGGGCTCGAAAGAGAACTTCAAGTTGGTACACGAGTTAGCGGATGTGTTAGGTGCTGAGGTTGGTGCAAGCCGTGCTGCGGTGGATGCCGGATTCACGGATCACGCACGTCAAGTGGGACAAACGGGAGTCACCGTACGCCCAAAACTCTATATTGCCTGCGGTATTTCGGGGCAGATTCAACACACGGCAGGCATGGATCAGGCAGCCATGGTGATCTCGATCAACAACGATCCCGAAGCTCCGATCAACAAACTTGCCGACTACGCAATCATGGGCGATGTCAACGACATCATCCCGAAGATGATTAAGTATTACAAACAAAATTCGAAGTAATGGCTAATTTCTTTTCAGACAATAAAGATCTGCAATACCACCTCACGCATCCGATGATGCGCAAGATTGTGGAGTTGAAGGAGCGCGGTTTCGCCGAGAAAGATCTCTACGCTTTCGCGCCACAAAATTTTGAAGATGCAATGGACTCGTTTCGCCGGGTACTCGAAATCACGGGTGAGGTGTGTGGCGATACGATTGCTCCAAATGCCGAGGAGGTGGATCACCAAGGTCCTTCGGTAGTCAACGACCGGGTGGTCTATGCCGACGGCACGGTGCGTAACTTGCAAGCGGTTGTCGAGGCCGGTTTGAGCGGTTTGACACTGCCCCGTAAATACGACGGACTCAACTTTCCGCTCATCTGCTTTGTGATGGCTAACGAGATGGTCGCACGTGCCGATGCCGGATTTGAGAATATCTGGGGCTTGCAGGACTGCGCCGAGACGCTCAATGAGTTTGCGAGCGAGGAGATTAAAGCCAAATTTTTACCCCGTGTCTCTGCCGGTGCAACGTGTGCTATGGATCTCACCGAGCCCGATGCCGGTTCCGATCTGGGTGCGGTGATGCTCAAAGCCACCTACAACGAGGCGAAAGGGGTGTGGCTGCTCAATGGTGTGAAACGTTTTATCACCAATGGCGACGGCGACGTGGCACTGGTGTTGGCTCGTACCGAGGAGGGCTCGGCAGATGCCCGCGGTCTCTCGATGTTGGTCTACGACAAGCGTGACGGCGGTGTGAAAGTGCGCCGTATAGAGAATAAATTGGGTATCAAAGGATCCCCGACCTGCGAGTTGGTGTTCACCAATGCCCCTGCGCAGTTGGTCGGTGACCGTAAATTGGGCTTGATAAAATATGTGATGTCGCTGATGAATGCGGCACGCTTAGGTATCGGTGCGCAGTCGATAGGCCTGTGTGAAGCGGCTTATCGCGAGGGACTGAAATATGCGCATGAGCGTGCGCAGTTCGGCAAGCCGATCATCCAGTTCGCCGCCATGTCGGAGATGCTCTCAAACATGAAGGCTAAGTTGCAGGGTGCACGTGCCCTGCTCTATGAGACAGCGCGGTTCGTGGAGGTGTATAAGCAGTATGCACACATTGCGCAAGAACGTTCACTCGAACCCGAAGAGCGTGCAGAGCAGAAGTTCTACAATCGTCTGGCCGACGGATTTACGCCATTGGTGAAGCTTTTCTCATCGGAATATGCCAATCAGGTCTCCTACGATGCCATACAGATCCACGGCGGTTCGGGTTTCATGAAGGATTATCCTTGCGAGCGCCTCTATCGGGATGCACGTATCATGAATATCTACGAGGGTACCACGCAGTTGCAGGTGGTAGCAGCCATTAATTCGGTGACCAAAGGCACCTTTGCTGAGCAAATGGAGCGTTACGGCGCACTGACTTACAGCGAAGCGATGCTGCCCGTAACGGCAAAATTGGAGGCTTTGCGTTTGAAATTCACTGAAATGACCGCACGTGTCGAGTTGCTCGACAAGGAGTGCTGCGGCTACAAAGATTTCCATGCTCGCCGCTTGGTGGAGACTGCCGGCCACATCATCATCACCTATCTGCTGGCACAACAGGCCGGAGAGATGGAGGATTATGTTAATTCGGCCAAAATTTTCTGCAAGATGGCCGAAGCCAAAATCGGCGAAGCTTATACTTATATCATGAACTCCTCCATTGAAGATGTGGCTCTATTTAAGGCCGTGGAGCAGGAGTGTTAGAAAACGACATCAATCTATTGTAAAACACCTTTTGACTATTCAAAAGGTGTTTTTTATTGTTGTATCTGTTGTATATGAGGGCATGGTGATATAGAGTTGCATTATTTTCCCTATTTTTGTCAACATTCCTCTATTTTGGGAAGGGTTAAAAAAATTTAATTTAGATAAATTATGATGAAACAAAGGTTATTCTTAGGTGTCTGTTTGGCGACGATGCTTGTTTCGTGCGGAACCAAACCACGTGAAGAGAGTTTGCTGCGTCCAGTAAAAGTTGCTACGGTGGAATCGCTCGGAGGAATCAACAAGTCATTCAGTGGCGCAGTTATCCCCGATCAGTATAGTGATTTGGCATTCAAAGTCGGCGGCCCGCTGATTGCGTTGAATGTGGTCGAAGGACAGAATGTGAAACAGGGACAGATCGTAGCCGAAATCGATCCATTTGATTACAGGTTGCAATACGAAGCGAAGAAATCTTCGTATCTGACGGCGAAATCGCAGTTGGAACGTGCCGAAAAGTTGCTGGCAAAAGATGCTATTTCGCGTCAGGATTACGAATCTACACAGGCGGCTTTCGACAACGCCAAAGCGGCCTTCGAAAATGCAGAGAGTCTGTTGACTGAAACTAAATTACGGGCTCCTTTCGATGGATTTATCCAGACAAAATACGTGGAGAATTACCAGAAGGTGCAGCAGGGCACCTCGATCGTGTGCCTGATCAATCCGCAGTTGTTGCAGATTCGCTTCACGATGCCGGAGAGCAATTTGGAGTATTTTCTTTCGGATGCCGAACTGTTTGTGGAATTTGAAAACTACAAGGGTATTTTGTTCAAAGCCAAAGTCAAAGAGTATGTACCCGCTTCGACCGACGGTTCGGGTGTGCCGGTGTACCTGACAATCTCCGATCCGCGGTTCAATCTCAAAACCTACAACGTGGCTGTCGGCTTCACGTGCCGCGTGATCATGCACCACAAAAATGCGGTGGTGGATACGCGTTGTGTGATCCCCATCTCGTCGATATTTACCGTGACGGGAAGCGATGATTTCCACGTCTATGTGTTGGATGCTAAAGACAGCACGGTGCATCTTCGCAAGGTGAAGAACGATGGTGTTGCCGGTCGTGATCAGATGATTGTTTCCGAAGGTCTCCAAAATGGGGATAGGGTGGTCGTTGCCGGATCCATACGTCTGGTAGATGGACAGAAAGTAAAAGTTTTGACGGAATAGGAGGCCGTAGATATGAATTTACCAAGATATTCACTTGAAAATAAGAAAGTAATCTACTTTTTTCTGGTGGTGATGATGATTGGCGGCATTATAGCGTTCGCCAAACTTGCCAAGAAGGAAGATTCACCGTTTGTCATCAAGACGGCGGTGCTGATTACACAATATCCGGGAGCCACCCCACAGGAGGTGGAGGAACTGGTTACCGAACCAATCGAGCGTGAGATTCAGTCGATGTCGGAGGTGAAACAAATCGAATCGGAGTCACGTTTCGGACTTTCGAAGATCACCATCGAGTTGATCCCCTCCATCGACAATGCACGTATGCCGGTGAAATGGGATGAGTTACGTCGCAAAGTGGCAAACGTCCAGGCGCAGTTGCCGCCCGAAGCCTCGGTGATCTCTGTGAACGACGACTTCGGCGATGTCTTCGGCATCTACTACGCCCTGACCATCGACGAGGGATTTTCCTACAAGGAGTTGCGCGAATGGACACAGAAAATCAAAAAGTTGTTGATCCCGATTCCGGGCGTGCAAAAAGTGTCGCTATTTGGTGAGCAAACCGAGATTATTAACGTCAAAATCTCGCCTGAAAAACTGACCATCGCAGGGATCAATCCCAACGAGTTGGCGCAGTTACTCAGTGCACAGAACACACTGGTTAACACCG
Source organism: Alistipes sp. (assembly GCA_036659655.1). Lineage (GTDB taxonomy): Bacteria > Bacteroidota > Bacteroidia > Bacteroidales > Rikenellaceae > Alistipes. Next base: position 3,862 of record JAVXCD010000012.1, on the reverse strand, counting down.
GTGAAGTCGCTATTGGCGAATATCGATTGCGCATTATGGCCGACGGTACCTATCAAAGTATCGACGATATTCGCAACCAACTCTTCATCACCCATGCCGGGCAGGAGATCCGTCTGGGTGATATTGCCGATGTAGAACGCGGCTACCTCGATCCACCGTCGAATCTGATGCACGTAAATGGTTTGCGTGCCGTCGGCATCGGTGTGGCTTCGGGTGCTAAGGATAATGTGGTGGCTGTGGGTGATGCTGTTGCGGCCAAACTGGAGGAGATCAAAAGTCAGTTGCCCGTGGGCATCGAGTTGACGGCAATCTATCCGGAAAATGAAATTGCAGCCGAGGCAAACAACGGATTTATTCTCAACCTGATCGAGTCTTTGTTGATCGTCATCGCCATCATCTTTATCGTGATGGGGGCACGTGCCGGTTGGCTGATCGGCAGTTCGTTGCTGTTCTCCGTAGGTGGCACGATGCTGATTATGTTGGTGTTGGGTGTCAGTCTGAACCGCACCTCCCTTGCGGCATTTATCATTGCGATGGGCATGCTGGTGGACAATGCTATTGTGGTGACGGACAATGCTCAGATTGCCATTCGACGGGGTGTCCCGCGCTACAAGGCACTTATTGACGGTGCTACCGGCCCGCAATGGCAATTGTTGGGTGCAACGTTCATCGCTATCTGCTCATTCCTGCCGCTCTACCTTGCCCCCTCGTCGGTGGCGGAGATGGTGAACCCGCTGTTTGTGGTGTTGGCCGTGTCGCTGGGGCTGAGTTGGGTGTTGGCGTTGATGCAGACCCCCGTGTTCGGCAGTTTCATCCTTGCCGAAAATTCGAAAGGCGCAGAGGCCGATCCCTACGATACCAAACTCTATCATAAATTCGAAAATATCTTGGGTTACCTCATCAAGCACCGTTTCATTACGGTGATGACGGTGGTCTCGGCATTGGTCTTCTCGCTCTATGTCATGGGGCGGATGCCACAGAGTTTCTTTCCCACGATGGATAAACCTTATATGCGTGCCGATCTGGTGTTTCCCGAAGGCTACAACATTAATAAGGTCAACGAGGAGGTGAAGTTGATCGAGAAATACCTGAGTCAACAGCCTGAGATCAAGAACTATTCGATCACCATGGGCGGATCGCCCGTGCGCTATTATCTGGCCAGTGCCTCTTACGGCCCGATGCCTAACTATGCCAATGTGCTGATCGAGACTAACGAGTCGGAGCAGTCTGTCGTCATCGAACAACGTTTCTACGACTACATGGTGGCCACATATCCCGATATTATCACCCGTTCGGCACTCTTCGCGCTCTCGCCCGTGCCCGATGCCAAGATCGAAATCGCCTTTATCGGCGACAACATCGATACCCTCGCTGCACTGACACAGCGGGCAATGGACGTGGCGCATAAATGCGACATGGTGATTGATGTGCGTGGTAGCTGGGGCAATAAGATTCCCGTGTGGAAGCCGACCTTCAAACAAGAAAAAGGACTTCAATTGGGTATCTCTCGCCAGCAGTTGGCCAACTCTTTGCGAGCGGCCACCAACGGTATGCCGTTGGGCAGTTACCGCGAGGGCGATGTGACAATGCCCATTCTGATGAAGGCTTCCGACATTGATTCACTCAGTTTGAACGACATCAAAACCTTGCCTGTATTCAGCACCAAAACAGCAGGTGTTCAGGTGGAGCAGGTGGTCGATAATTTTACACTTGACTACGAATACAACCTCATCAAACGCTACGATCGTCAGCGCACGATGATGATGCAGTGTGAGCCGGCACGTGATGTGAATGCCATAGCGGCATTTAATACGGTCTATGCTGCGGTGCAGAAAGAGGTCAAACTTCCCGAAGGTTACTCCATGAAATATTTTGGAGACCAAGAGACGCAGTCCGATTCGAACAGCGCCATAGCCTCACAATTACCTCTCACCTTCCTGCTGATCTTTGTCACACTGCTCTTCCTCTTCCCGCACTATTACCGTCGCTCGGTAGTGATTTTGGCGATGTTGCCCTTGATCTTTATTGGTGTGGTCTGGGGATTACTGCTGGGAGGCAAGTCCATGGACTTTTTCGCTATGTTGGGTCTGTTGGGTTTGATCGGTATGAATATCAAAAATGCCATTGTGCTGGTGGATCAGATCAAGTTCAACATCGAGGCCGGTATGGAGTCTATGAGTGCTGTGATTGATGCGACGAAAACACGTATCGTCCCCGTTACCATGGCTTCGGGCACCACGATTTTAGGTATGTTGCCCCTGCTCTCCGATCGGATGTTCGGCGGTATGGCGGCTACAATTATGGGCGGTCTGCTGATGGCAACGATCCTTACGATCTTCATCCTTCCGGTGACCTACTGCATCTTCTTCAATATTAAAAACAGAGGCTAAACATGAAACGATTTATCATCTATATTGCACTTTCGCTGACCGTGTGCCGTGTGGCGGCTCAAACTGAGCTGCTCTCCATGGATCAATATCGGCAACGGGTACTTGATTACAGTATTCAATTAAAACAGAGCGGCGAGCAGATCGAATCGGTGCGGCAGGCTATGCGCGAAGCGAAAACTTCGTTTCTGCCGAAACTCGATTTCTCGGGATCGGCACAGTACCGCATCAACGACTACAACCTCGATTTGGCCGGTGCCAAGATGTCGATGCCGGGGGAGACTTATGCTTTGGATGTCGACTTGTCGCAGGTTATATATGCTGGTGGTGCTGTGAAACAGGGGTTTCAAGCGGCGAAAATCCAGCATAACATTGCACAGAAAAACGAGGAGCTGACGGTGAGCAATGTGGTCTATTCGGCGAACCGGAACTATTGGGGTGCTGCGGCGAAACACGCGCTTTATTTACTCACAAGTCGCTACGTGCAGCTGATCGAAGAGCAAACAACGGTGATCGATCAACGTTTTAAGGAGGGTTTGATCAGCAAAACCGACCTGTTGCAGATTCAAGCACGTCTGAGTGAGGCTAAAATCCAAAATAGCGAGGCGTACAAGTCGTATCAGCTGGCTATGCAGAATCTGAACATTATGATGGGCTGTGACCCCTTGCAGCAGGTGGAGATGAGCGATCTGATCAGCCGGGAGGATGTAATCCCCACGTCAATCTTGTCGCTCGACGAGACACTCGACCGACGAGCCGAATTCCGTATTTCGGAGATGAATGTCGACTACCAGTTGCGCCAACTGAAAATCCAACGCAGCAAATTCCTGCCACAACTTGCCATCGGTATGAAAGAGGGGTGGGGGACACAGATGTTGAATTTCGACGGCTCGACGATGTTTAATACCTATGCCTACGCATCGCTCAAAATTCCGATTTTCCGCTGGGGTGCGAAGTATAAAAATGTAGCCTCGCAACGCGCCCTGCTGCGCAGTCGCGAACTGGATGTTCAGCAGACACGGGATCGCATCTCGCAAGAGTTGTATTCGGCGTACACCAACTTGGTCGAATATCGCAAACAAATAGTCATCGCCGAACAGTCGTGCGCCATCTCCAAGGAGAGCATGGAACTCAACACCTTCAGCTACAACGAGGGTAAACTGCCCATCATCGACGTACTCTCGGCACAAGTAGTTTGGGTGCAAGCAAACAGCGCATTGATTCAGGCATGGTTGCAGGAGAAAGTAGCTTATGCCGACTACAACAAAGCAACGGGAAATCAGCAGTACTAATTTTCTTTGTCCTACATCACACTCCCCGATTTTTACTGTTAAGCAAAAGTCGGGGAGTGTTGTATCCTCGAGCCTGTCGAGAGGTCGCAAGGTACACAGTTCACGCTCCTCGAGCCTGTCGAGAGGTCGCAAGGTACACAGTTCACGATCCTCGAGCCTGTCGAGAGGTCGCAAGGTACACAG
>JAVXCD010000011.1:0-19268 GCA_036659655.1 Alistipes sp. | reverse complement strand
TGTAAATCCGATTTTAGCGAGCTAAATGAGGATTTATAGAGCGGAAACTGGGGCAAAAAGAGCCGAAAAGAGGAGATTAATAAATTTAAAACAGTTTCTTAATAAAGCCTCTGTTATCTCTTTGCAGGCTCTTTATTGAAGATGGTCTTGATGACCGACATATCGAATTTGGGTGTACGATCGTAGTTGTAGACACCGTTCTGTTCCTGCTCCACGTCGGTTAACTGGGTGTAGCAGTAGCCGCGGATATGACCTAAACTCAGGATGGTTTCGATCTGTCCATCCAGCCGTTTATAGAACTCTTCCAAGCTCTTCGGACCGTCACCGTAACCCCAAGAATCTTGGGCAAACTGGCGACCTACAACCCATTTGATGCCACCGAATTCGTCGATGAAGTAGGGTTGTCCCGTATACTCCACCTCCCGGTTTTTGAGGTCGTGCTGACGCACTTTGCCGTCCTTGATGCTCAACCACTCTTTCAGTTCGGCGGGATCCTGTATGTATTGATGCACAGTCCAAAGATCTGTCACCACGTGGTAGTTGCCGCTCACGTCGTTCACCGGACGATAATCGAGGTTGTGGGTCAGACGGTACACGTCGCTCACAAAACGGCAAGCCTGTTTGGCCTGTTCGCGATCTTCGGGATGTTCCCATGTCTCATTAAAGGGAGTCCACGCGATGATCGAGGGGTGGTTGCGGTCTCTAACCACGGCCTCTTCCCACTCGGTGAGGAAGTTCCGTGCTGATTCGATGTTGTTGATATTGGCACCCCAGTTGGCAGATTCGCCCCATGTGAGGTAGCCCAATTTGTCGGCCCAGTAGTGGAATCGCTCCTCGAAAACCTTCTGGTGTAGGCGAGCTCCGTTAAATCCGGCAGCCAGCCCCAATTCGATGTCGCGCTTGAGATCCCCGTCGGTAGGTGCTGTCCAGATTCCCGTGGGATAGAAGCCCTGATCGAGTACAAAACGCAAGTAGCAGGGCTCGTTGTTGAGATACAGTTGGTCGCCGATGATCTGAATTTTGCGCATGCCGGCATAGGAATTGACCCGGTCGATGACTTTGTTTCCGGCATCCAACACCTCTAATTCTACGTCGTAGAGGAACGGCGAGGCGGGTGACCAAGTCTTCACATTTTTAACAGGCAGCACCATCGTCAGGGGTGTGGCGGCCGGCTGTGTCTTTGTGGCTACCACTTTGCCGGCATCTTTGATGGTCACACGCAGTTTCTGTCCCTGTTGCAGGGCATAAAATTCGGGACGCACGATGAAACTCTGCTGGTCGAGTTCGGGGGTGATGTAGGCCGATTTAAGACCGTTGTTGTCGACAGCCTCCATCCACACCGTCTGCCAGATGCCTGTGGTGCGGGTGTACTCGCATCCCGACGAAGCGAAGCGAGGTGACTGCTTGCCTTTGGCATAGTTGCCCGAACGCTCGTCGTCCTCGACGCGAACCACTAAATTGTGGTCGCCGCCCTTTGCCACATAGGCTGTGATGTCGATTTCGAACGACGAGGAGCCGCCCCAATGGCGACCGACGCATTGACCGTCGATGTAGACAGCGGCGAAATAATCCACCGCGCCGAAATGCAGGATGACGCGTTTGCCTGTCCATGCGGTCGGTACGTTGAGTGTGCGGTGATACCACATACCACTGATGAAGTCGGTGTATTTCACACCGGAGAGTTCACTCTGAGGGCAGAAGGGTACGACGATGTTGCTGTCGAAGCCTTTGCTCTCGAATAGTCGGCGATCCATGCCCGAACGGGCAAGATCCAAGGTGTAACTCCAAGTGCCATTGAGGTTCACCCAGTCGGCTCGTTCGAATTGCGGACGCGGATACTCGGCACGCGGTAGCGTCTCCGAGGCGTAGGTACTCCCTGCCAGCAGGACAAAGCAGAGTACAAGAAGTAGTTTTTTCATATTATTTTTAGTTTTTGATTGTTTTATTTAAAACAGTTTCTTAGAAGCTGTTTGCATTTGTTACCGAAGTTATTTTAGCGCTATTTTTGTTCCTGTTTTTGTCCTGTAAATCCGATTTTAGCGAGCTAAATGAGAATTTACAGGACGGAAACTGGGGCGAAAAGAGCCGAAAAGAACAAGATTAATAAATTTAAAACAGTTTCTTAATACAGCCTGCCCAACCTCCGTTCCGAGTCATGTGAATGGTGAGAGTGGTCGAAGCATCGACTTGACGTGTGCGTTGTTTGTAGTCTGTGGCTTGCAGGTCGGCGTTGATGCCATCCTCAAACGAGTTGAGGGTAAAGGTTTTGCCGGCAGGCAGGAAATCGAGCCGGAATTCCGCTGTGCACCCTTTGCTGTTGGCGATGCCACCGATAAACCAAAGATCACCTTTGCGGCGGGCAACAAGAACGCTCTCACCCATCACAGCGTGCAGCACCTTTGTTTCGTCCCACGTGGTCGGCACCCCGGTGATGAACTCCGTGCAGGGATGTTCCCGATAGTAGAGTACGGGGTTGTCGGACAGCATTTGCAGACCGCTCTCGAAGACCACATAGAGTGCCATTTGATAGGCTCGGGTACCCGAACCCATTGGGTTGGCTCCGCTTGAGCGGTTGTCTTCGGGCTGAGCCGAGAACATCGAGCCGGGGGTAAAGTCCATGGCTCCGACGGCATTGCGGATAAAGGGCAGAAAGTTGCTGTTGTCAGGCTTGCAACTACCCCCCTGCTCCATGCCGCGCACCCCCTCATAGGAGATCAGATTGGGATACCTCCGTTCCAACCCCTTTGGCGTAAATGAGCCGTGGAAATCGACCAGCAATTTATGCTTAGCCGCCTCTTTGACCACCCGTTCGTAGTAGTTGACCATCCATTGATCCCCCCGATCCATGAAGTCGATTTTTACTCCGGCAATACCCATCTCAGCATATTTCTCAAACAAATCCATGTGGTTGTCCACCGCCGTCCAAGTCAGCCACAAGATGATCTTCACGTTGTGTTGCTTGCCGTATCGGATCAGTTCGGGCAGGTCGATGTCCGGGTTGGCGGTAAACGGATCTTGTGTAGTCGCCGCCCAACCCTCGTCCATGATGATGTAGGGAATACCATATTTCGAGGCGAAGTCGATGTAATATTCATACGATTTCTGATTGCGCCCCGCACGAAAATCCACCCCCGTCAGACGCATGCCATTCCACCAGTCCCAACTGATCTGTCCCGGATGAATCCAACTGCAATCCTCCAGCACGCAGGGTGCCGAAAGCAGGTAGACCATCTCGTTCTCTAAGAGTTGTTTATCCTCGGTAGTGATGACCATCATACGCCACGGGAAACTGCGTGTACCCGATGTTTTGGCGATGTAATCTGCCGTCTCGACGATCTTCCGACTGCGATCCCCATCCTCGGCATAGCGAGTCGGTACGGGCGGAAAGGTCGCTTGCAGGGCGTTTGTGCCGGTACTCTTGACAAACATACAAGGGTAGTCGTGCAGGTCAGCCTCGGCGAGCAAAATTTTATAGGGTTTGTCGGTCTGGATCAACACAGGCAGGTAGCTCATGGGATCCTCCTTGCCATAGGAGGCTGTTCTGACTGTGGAATAAGGCTCTTCGCACATGGAGCGGAAGTTGTTGACCTGCGACAGATAAGCCGTGTAGTCGGCTGGAAAGCCGATGGTGAAATCCTCGTTCAACACCGTTAATTCACCCTTTCGGTCGGTGATGAAGCGATAGGCCAATCCATTGTCGAACAGGCGAAATTCCACCGCGTAATGCCCCGCAAAATTCAACCGCAGGGTGTTGCAATGATGCTCCGTAACCGCATTTTTCAGCGGAATCTCCCGTCGTACCTGCTCGTTGATTGAGCCACGTTTTGCCGACAGCAATTTGGGCGATACGCCCAGTGTTTCGTCGGGCAACAACAGCGCCGCCGAACAGTTGTCAAGTATCCGGTCTTTCCCGTAAAAAACAGCGTACCGAATCACTTGGTCTACATAAATAACAGCCTTGATCTTCCCGTTGGGCGAGCAGATCTCAAGGGGTTTGGTTGTTGCACCAATTCCTACGCTTGTCACGAGGACAAGCAGTAGGGTGAGGAGGTATCGTTTCATGATCGGCGGTTATTCGATGGAGTTCAGCAGGTCGACCTTGCCTTCATTCACGAGTTTGAGAATCAACTCTCCGAACAAGGTGTTCTGCCATGCAAACCACACACGGGTAAATTTCGCCGGATCGTTCTTGTGGAACGACTCGTGGATGAAGCCCGTACCGGCCTCTGTATCCATGACCATCTTCACGCAGGCCTTGATCTCGTCGTCATTTTGCGATGTGAATGCCTTCATCATCAGGCTCATAGGCCAGATCATGTCGTAGCCGATATGCGGACCTCCGATGCCCTCGCCGGCTGTGCCGCGGAAGAAATAGGGGTTGTCCTCACTCCAGACAAAACGACGAGTATTCTGATAAATCGGGTCGTTGACCGCCATGTCGCCCAAATAGGGCATGGCAAGCAGACTCGGCACGTTGGCATCGTCCATGAGCAGGTGATTGCCGAAGCCGTCGACCTCGAAGGCGTAGATTTTACCATATTTCGGATGGTTGTAAACAGCATAGGTTTGCAGGGCAGTCTCCACCTCTGTAGCCAGTGCCGTGCACTCCGCAGCCAATTCGGTCTGCTTGTTCACCTTGGTCAGGATCTCAGCAGCCTTGCGCAACGAGGTGACAGCAAAGAAGTTGGATGGAACAAGGAATTGGAGTGTGGTGGCATCGTCCGAGGGGCGGAACGCCGACACAATCAGCCCAACGGGGTTCACCGGGGTTCCCAAGCCGGCATTAGACAAGGTGTCGAAAGAACGGTCTGTCACGCGCAGGAACGAGTAGGGACCCACACCCTGCTTGCGTTGTTGCTCACGGAATGTTTTCAGGATGTTCTTGATCGCCGATAACCACTCGTCGCCAAATATCGAAGCATCGCCCGTCGTCAGCCAATACTGATAAGCCAACCGAATCGGGTAGCAGAGCGAGTCGATCTCCCACTTGCGTTCGTGCAGGTCAAGTTTCATATCGGTTGCGTCGCTCATCCAATCACCACCCACCGGGCCGTCGTTGAAGGCATTGGCGTAGGGGTCGATGTTGATACATTTGAATTGGCGCATAATTACGCCCCAGAGCATCTGTTTGAGATGTGCATCGCTGTTTGCCAACTGCACGTAGGGATAGACCTGCGCACCCGAATCCCGCAACCACATGGCATGGATATCACCCGTATAGACAAATGTGTCGTCTTTGCCGTTGTCGTCTTTGCGGTAGTGGATCGTCGTGTCGAGGGTGTTGGGAAAGCAATTTCCGAACATCCACGCTAATTTGGGATTGGTCAACACGCCTTGGATGCGGGCGATCTCTTTCTCGACTGCGGTCGAGGTAAACAATCGATCTTCCGGTGCGGGGCGATTGGTTTGGGTATATTGCTTTTTAGTTGCCGGTTTAGCCATGCGGGTATTGTCGGCGACAAGGATGCTTGTTGCAGGCTCTACCTTGCTCGTCCGCAGCAAGTCGGTGTGTGCGGAAACCGAGCCGACGGTAAAAAGTGTTGCTACGACAAAACAGGTTTTTAAGATGTTTCGATTTATCATACTATTTGTTTATTATTGTTTTTTAGATTATTTGATTAAGAAACAGTTTCTAATAAAGCACCACGGGTCCACGCAGTCCGAGTTCGCTGTTTATGCGTACCGCCCACTCCCAACGTTTAGCTGTGGGGGTGTCGTGCATGCGTGATTTCACGTAGTCACCCAAAAGGGTCGTTACCTTCAGTGTGATCGTATTTTCACCCTTCACCAACTTGCCGCTGATGTCGAAAGTGCGTTCGCCGTACCACTTCACACCCACGGATTTCCCGTTGACGAAGAGTTCGGTGACTCCATGGTGGGTCAGACCGGCATCGAGGGTGTGGAAACCCGAAGGATCTGCCACGTTCACCTGCTGACTGTATTCGAGCGTTCCGGCGAAACTGCGTAGCCAAGGGAACGGCAGGCTGTGCAGATCCACCAACTCCGCCATACGGAACTCTTTGACGGTTTTTTCCACATGGTGTGTCGCCCGCACATCCCACGTGCCGTTGAGGGTAACGGGATTTGCGTTGCGGATGGGTGTTGCGGGAAGGAATTCGCCCGAACGATCGTTCTCGAAGACGATCACCTTGGCATCAGCCGAGGGGAAACGCAGATCGAGCGTGCCGTTGGTGGTGGCGAGCATGTGTCGCTCACCGGTCTCGGCATTCCATATCCACGCCTGCTTCTTGGCTACGTGTGCGGGAAATTCGATCTTCACATTTTGTTCCCGCTCGATGGCGGTGTTGGCGATGAAGTAGATGTCCCGTTTTCCCGACTTGTAGTAGTTGAGCATGAGATATTTATCCGGCTGACTGATCTTGGCGTAGGGCGTAAGGTTGTATTGCTTCTGCAAATCTTGGTACCAGCCGAGGATTGGTGTGCCGGGGGAGTCTACCCGAATGAAACGATCGGGGTAGGTCGCTAACAGTTGCCCGATGGTCGCCTTGACCTCGGCGCTGTTTGCCTCGACATCTCGTCGTCCCACACTCTGGTGGGGGGTCTTGCCGATGCAGATCACCCGACCACCCTTGGCAACGAATGAGGCAAGCATCCGGGCTGTCTTCGGATTCATGCTCTCCACCTCCATCAGCAGCAGCGTTTTGTAGGCACGTTGTCCGAAACGGAGTTCTCCTTTGACCACACTCGCCTGCTGGATAATCTGCTCGCTGACGTAATCGCAGCCGTTACCACTCTGCTGCACAGCCTCCCACAGGTCATTCGCATAATTGGGGTAGGTGACACCCGGATAGGGATCACGCTGCTGTCCATGGATAGACCACAGGTCTTCGTGTGGCGAGAGGATGGCGATGTCGGCCTGATAGATGCTGTTCTGAAGCAGTGCCGATAGGCGGGCTTTGTAGTCGGTCCACATCCGCAGATAGGGCCACCACGTATTATTCTCGCTGAAGTAGGTGCCGAATTGAATCCAGCCCAAGAAGTCCTTTTGCTTGGGGCTGTAATTGAATCCGTGTAAAATGGAGTGGTTTACCCCGGAGAGGTTGCTGCGGTCACCCGTGACTTTGATCTCTTCGAGGGTGGTTTGGAAGATGTCGCCGACGTTGGTCTGCTCCTCACAACTGACAATGTTCTTACCCGAAAGGAAAGCGCCCGACGAGGTGAATTTATTGGACATACTGTATCCGCGTCCCGAAAGATATTGGTTCGGTTCCAGCGTGCGACCCACATGGTCGTGAATCCACGATTCGCATTCGGGGATGTCGATATACATCGACGACTCAATGGGATGAAGCTGCCGTCCATAGGCTTGGATGCGTGATTTCAGCCCGTTGCGGTGACACCATTTGTTATAGGTATCGATGAAATTTTCTTGAAAAAGTTCGATTTGCACGTGTTCGTAGTCGTTGCGCACACGCTCGATCACCTCTTGAGTCACCTGCTTGGAGAATACCGAACCATAAGGCTCGCGAATGGGCTCGCCCATCGAGCCGACCTTGCGGATTACGTAAGGTAAATAGGGCAGAAGAGAGTAGCCTGTGCGTTTTTCGAATTCGGCGAGCATCTTCGAGTCCCAGTTGTCACCCTCCAACTCGAAACTGTCGCAGAAGGCGGCACGAATGCGCCCTTTGAGGGTGCCACCCATGAAGTTCATCTTCTCAGAGAACCGATTGAGGTAGTGTTCCACAGCTTTGCTGTCAAGGTGATTGACGACGGGACCACTGGCACCCGGTGCACCGACAATCACCTTCATGTAGCCGGTGAGCTTCACAAAACAGTAGAGCACATAATCACCTTCGGGAACCTCAATGGAGATGTTGTCCTTATTGATCAGTTGGTCATACGATACGCCGGCCGTGAAATCGGTCACCTGTTTGGGAAGGAGTCGCATGAACATCAACTCCTTTTTGGGGGTCAGGGCATGCGAAATAGGCGAATTAGCCTGCGCCAGAATCTGCTCTTTTGTAATGTTGAATTTTCCGCCTTTCACATCGATGGTGACCGGAAAAAGTTGCTGGATTTGCTCATCGGGGGTCAGAAATTCGGCACCGAAAGGCCAGCCCGAACCGACAATGATGTCGCACACCATGCCGCGTTGCTCGCAACCGTCCACAGCCACATTGACCATGCGAACCCACTCGTCACTCAACCACGGCAAGGCTGCATAGCCCACCGAATCGGTCTGATCGGGAAATTGAATGGTGTTGATCTCCACACCACCGATGCCGGCCTGCTTCATCAGATCGAGTTCGCGGAGGATCTCCTTCTCGTCTACGCGGCTGCCGTTCCACCACCAACGCACATAGGGACGATGACGGCAATCGGGATTTTGGAATATTTGGTACAGGTTTGCCTCTACGGGTGCAGGCTTCTGTGTCGGCAAATTGCCGGCAAAGGTGGAACTTGCTGCCAGAATTGCACTGAGAGTGATCAGTAATAGTTTTGTAAGTTTCATTGGTGTGGGTTATTTTACATTCATTGTGCTGATGCGGCCGAACATCTCCGCCATAGAGGCTTGGGTCAAGAGCCACTTGCTCTGATCTTGCTGTGCACCGCTGAAGTCGGTCTCAAAAAGTCCCTGCTCCGTGCGGGCATGATTCCACGCATAGTCCAGACTGCGAGCTACATCTGTGACGTACGCAGCATTGCCATCGATGCGGTAGAGTTCCACCAGTCCACGCACCATGACGGCCGAAAACCACGTGTTGCCCCGTTTAAGGATGCGAAACGGTTCGCCTTCGGCAGGCGTGAAGGGCTCGAAGAAGTACTCCGAAGCGGCCTTGGCAATGTGCTGTGCATCGGTCAAGTAAGCTTTATCCCCCGTGGCCTTGTAGAGCAGTGCGGCGGCTTGGATCATCTGCCCGCTGTTGTAGGCAAATTTCGCCTTGCCGATTTGACCCTCTAAATTCATGTTGTCGAAATAGAGGTAGTCGGTGGTGTCCTGCAAATGCGATTTGGTCCACTGATAGAGGGCTTTGCCCTGTTCCAAATAATGGTTGTCTTCGGTGGCGTTAAAAAGTTTGAGCGCGTAGACCGCACCGGGGGCATTCGAGCAGGTATTTTTCGAGTGTTTCTGCTGTTCACACCAATAGATGCCACCACCCAACACGTCATCCATACCGCTCTCAATGAACTTCCAGATCATCTGCGCTTTGTCGAGGTATTTCTGCTCGGCGGTCTGAGCGTAAATATCACAAAAGTCGATCCCCAGCCACACATTGTCGTCATAGAAACGATCGGAGGGTGCCGAGGTGTTGATGTAGGAGGAGTAACAGACCGGCATACGGGTGGTGTCAACATAGGCAGCCAATCCGGGTAATACTTTGTCTGTCAATGTATTTACATACTTCTTATCAGCCTCGGCGATGGCATTTGCCGCAGACAGCGTGCCGGAGAAGGGCCACAGATAAGAGTAAGGATTGGGCATGGAACTCTGCTCGGCGGAGGCCAGATAGGTGGCCGTGTAGTCCTTGTCGAAGGGGTAATTTTCGCGTAGCAGGTTGTTTTCGCTCACACCGTAGTTGGTGTAGATCGCGTCCATTGTCAACTTGGCGCGCTCCAAATTCTGTGCATCGGCAACACCTGTGGGTTGGCTTTGACAGGAGATGAACATTGCGGCACAAAAAAGGCCGAATGGGAGAAGGTTTTTCTTCATTGTTTTATTTGGTTGTTAGTTTTGCGTTGCAAGAGATGTGTAATATTTCTTTTTGTTTTTCAGTGCCTTACGAATGCCCTCAACCACCAGAGACTCCATTTGAACGTAGCCGTCGCGATTGGGGTGGCAGCCATCGGCCGACAGCACCACAGGCAGGCCGCCCGTCGAAGTGGCAAGTGCGGCATGGTAGTCGACGTAGGGGATTTTGTGTGCCTTGGCATAACTGCGCAGCAGAGCATTCAACTGCTTGACCTGTTCGGCGGGCTTCCGTTCGGGTCTCCACGAAAAGCGGTCGCAGGGTAACACCGAGCACAATACAACTTTAATCCCATGGGCATGGGCTAATTCACACATCGAGATGATGTTGTCGGCGACAGCCTCAAGCGAAATGCGCCCGTTGTTTTGGGCGATGTCGTTGATGCCGGCTAAAATAACCACCGCCTGCGGTTGGAGTGAGAGCACGTCTTGCCGAAAGCGCACCAGCATTTCACAGGTAGTCTGTCCGCTGATGCCCCGATCGACAAAGTTATTATTTGCGAAAAATTCCGCGTCGTTATTGATCCAAAAATCAGTAATGGAATTGCCCATAAAAACCACTTCCGGTGTGGAAACCAAGGCGGCATTTTGCGGGGCATATCGTTCGAGTTGCGCCCAATCTTTGGGCGCTTGCGCACGAAGAGTGGCGACGGAAAATAACGTGATGATCAGAAGCAGGAGTGATTTCATTGGTGTTGCACGTGTTTTAGGTTTAGGGTTAACAAAAATATTCAACATATATTTATGGAAAGTCCGTAAATCTGTATAAATAGTACGGATCTGCGCAAGGAGGTGAATTTCGTCTATTTTATGCTTGATTTGCGCAAAAACGCACTGCAACATGGGACAAAAAAGTTGCGATTGTGCGAGAATAAGCATGCTATGAGGAGGTTCCTAAAAAGATCTTGCAGTCGATCTCTGCCCGATAAGATGGCTTGCACAATACGATTGGAGTGCAATTTTAGATGAAAAGTATATTTTTATGCGCAAATTATGGTGCGAATGTGCCAAATTTTTCATAACATTGCATAACCAACCAGACCTGCCGGTTCTGTCAAGAAGAGCCGATTAACCGATAAAACCACCTTACCCGATGAAACTGCGTCTCTCTGTTTTTGTCCTTTTCCTGTGTTTCCTTGCCGATGTATCGGCCAATAATCTGCGTCAGATCTCCAGCCGAGAGGGTATTTCCAACAATGCCGTCTTGTCGTTGTGTCAAGATGCCAACGGCCTGATTTGGGTGGGCACGTGCGACGGGCTGAACCTGTGGAATGGCGGACAGATGATGCTATTTCCCGACGACTGGAAAAAAAGCATCTCCCTTTCGGGCAACCTGATCGAGGAGATGACGGCAACCACCGACTCGCTGTTCTGGATCCGCACCAATTACGGCCTTGATTTGTTTGATCCCAACACCAAAAGTGTAGAGAAACATGCAGAATTTCAAGGTATGCACCGTTTTGTGTCGCGCCGAAGTGACGAGGTGCTGGTGGTGGCACAAGACAACAAAGGCTACTATTACGATGCGGCTACGCGAAATTTTGTAGATGTATTGTTACCCAGAGAGTTGGCCTATGCCGATGTGCTGGAAATGATGATTGATCCGGCCGACAATTTATGGGTCTTCTCTCGTCGCGGGATCTTTTGTATGCCGGTGCAATTTGCAGTCGATGGCAAGAAATTCAAATTGGGCAACGTAACTTCGATCCCTCATGTAGCGACACCCGAATATGCCTTCACGGAGGGCACCCGCGTCTATATTATCGACAGCGAGCAGATTCTCTACGAGTTTGATGCTGTTGAGAAGCAACTCGTCTACAAAAAAAACATGGCGGAAGAGCTTGCCAAAATGGGTGCCGTCTCTTCGATTATTCGTGATGGCGAAGATTATCTGGTCTCGTTTTACACCAACGGCGTGGCTCGTCTGAAGACCATGCCGGCAAGCCCTGCGAAATACGTCACGGAATACATGAATGTGTATTGCGGTGTATTCTCGCTACTGAAAGATGCACGGCAAGATATTGTATGGATCGGCTCCGATGGTCAGGGACTCTATCAATACACCAAAGATCCCATCTCGTTTCGGTCGATCACCTACCACAACCTACCCTATAATATGTCCAAGCCGACCCGTGCCCTTTTTGTGGATAAGGAGCGTGCTTTGTGGCTCGGAACAAAAGGTGAAGGAATCTTGCGCATCAACGATTTCTATCATTGCAAGAGTTTCGACACCCAGAATGTGCGGCACCTAACGGCCGAAAATAGTGCGCTACTCAATAATTCGGTCTACGCATTTGCCCGCAGCGCGCGCAATATTCTGTGGATCGGGGGCGACGGACACGGGCTGAACTACTACTCCTACCGCGACAAATCCGTTCATGCACTGTCGACTCCGATAGAGGGGCTGAAATTCATCCATGCCGTGTGCGAAACCGACAAATCCACGTTGTGGGTGGCGACGGTGGGTTGCGGTGTATACAAAGTATCGATTGGCGGATCGGACGACGCACCGGTCATCCTGCGGGCGGAGCAGATTCATTTCGACGACGAACTGACGATCAAGAATTTCTTTTTCACACTCTACCAAGAGAGCGACTCGGTGATGTGGTTTGGCAATCGGGGTGGCGGTGCGGTGCGCTATGGAATGCGGAACGGGCAACACGAGGTGCTGAAATTTGACCGCGGACAGCAGGCTATTGCCAACGATATTTTCGCTATTTGTCGCAGCCGAGATCAAACCATGTGGTTCGGCACGGGTGGCGGATTGATCCGCATGGGTGCGGACTCGGTCTCCATTGCCGGCATCCGCCGTACAATACACGGCATCCTGGAGGATCGCCAGAGCAACCTCTGGCTGAGCACCAACCGCGGATTGATGAAATACACACCTCAGACCAACAATGTGGTCACCTATGGCTACTCGTACGGACTCAATACGATCGAATACAGTGACGGCGCCTGCTTTGCCGACACCACGGGCATCCTCTTTTTTGGCGGTATCAACGGCTTTGTGACCATCGAGGAGACCGCATTCGAGGAGGTATCCTACTACCCGACGGTGGCGTTCCGGGATATTTGCATCAACGAGGAGATTTTCGATGTGCACAGCCTCCTGTCCGACAAAGGGGTACTGGTGCTTCAGCATGGGCAACGGATTTTCGACATCACGGTGTCGGCATTGGACTACATAAACGGTACAAACTACACCTATTACAGCCGATTGGACGGGTTTAACGACCATTGGATTGCCGGCTCCGAGAAACTCTCTTTTGCCGATCTTCCGTCGGGAAACTATGTGCTCAACATCCGTTACCACAACAACATAACGGGCGAAGACAGTGCGGTCTGTTCGTTGAAAATACGCATAAAACCGGCATGGTACGCCTCGATACTTGCCCGATGTATCTATGTGCTGCTCTCGTTGCTGTTCGTGGGAGGTGTGATCCGGTATTATATTCTGAAATATCGACGTAAACGGGCGGACAAATTACAGAAGTTGAATATCCGTCGCAAAGAGGAGGTTTATGATGCCAAGATGCGCTTCTTCTCCAACATCACACAGGAGTTGTCGATGCCGTTAACCATGATCTCGGCCCCCTGCCAGCAGATTCTTTGCTATGCCAAATCGGAGCCCCTGATCCTTAAACATGCACAGACCATCCGGCAAAATGTTTCGAAACTCCACGACCTGATTTATATGCTCCACGAATTTCGCGGTGTGCACAACGTCGAAAAAAACGACAACATCGAACTGGTCTCCGTGTCGCAGATTTGTACGAATATCTCCGAAACATTTGCGGCCTATGCCGAGCAGAACCATATCCATGGCCATTTCGAGGTGGAACACGACCTGATCTGGCCGACGGACAAAGAGGGGTTATCTACCATTCTCAACACCCTGCTTGCCAATGCTTTTAAGCACACTCCGTACAATGGCGAGGTGCATCTCACCGTCAAATCGGAGGCGGAAAAGTTGGTGGTGGAGATTGCCAACAACAGCATTGGGGTTAACCTCGACGACATAGAGGCCATTTTCGACCGCTACCGCGTGTTGGATTATTTTGAGAAAAAAAGTGAACAGGGGTTGTCGTTTCAAGGGGATTTGGGGTTGGCAATCTGCCACAGCATTGTAGTCCGGATGCAGGGCGAGATCACCGTGGAGAGCACCCCCAACACCATGACGACCTTCACCGTGCACCTGCCACACTTGAAAATCACGAAAGAGTCCACGACTCCCGACCACACGATCATCTCCATCGAAAAGGCCTATGGCCTGCCGTTGCCGGTGGTGCAGAAGCGCGAATACGACTTCGATAAGAATCGTCGCACCATGGTTGTGGTGAATGACAATGCGGAGATCATGAACTTTGTGGCAGAGCTCTTCGCCTCGGATTACAACATCAAGATGCTCGACAGTGCCGAGGCAGCCATGGAGTTGCTCAAGCAGATGCACCCTGATATTATCATCTGCGATGCCCTCTCCTCGCAATCGACCGATGCCATTTCACTGATCGAATATGTCAAACAGGGTAAACTCACCGCACACATTCCCATGATCCTGCTCTCTACGGCGCAGCAGGTCGAAGAGCGCATCCGTGGTGTAGAATCGGGCGCAGATGTCTGTCTGACACTGCCTTTCAATGTCGAATACCTGAAGGCTGTGGCAGAGCAGTTGCTCAAGCGGAACCGGTCGTTGAAGGATTATTATAAGTCGTCCATCAGCGCATTCGAACTCTCCGACGGGAAGATGCTGCATCAGGACGACAAGGAATTTATCGATAAAATGTTGCGTATCATCAACGACAACCTCTCGGATAGCAACATCTCGACCCACTTTATCGCCGACGAGATGGGGGTCAGCATCCGCAATCTCTACCGCCGTCTCGAAGGGATCCTCAATCAGACACCCACCCAGATCATCAAAGAGTATCGATTGGCGATGGCCGAGCAACTGCTCATCACCACCAAACTCTCTATTGACGAAATCATCTATAAAGCGGGCTTTGTGAATCGGGGAACTTTCTTCAAATGTTTTGCCGTGAAATACGGTTGCACTCCTAAAATTTATCGCAAACAAAAGTTAAGCATCTTGCAGGATGAGATCGGAGAGGAGTGACAATCCCGTAACAGTTTCTTAGATCAAGCGGTAGTTCTTGTTGGTGGATAGGTTTGCACTTGTCTCAAACCGAAAACGTTCCCGCTCCTCGAGCCTGTCGAGAGGTCGCGAAGTACACTGAAAACATCATTCACGATCCTCGAGCCTGTCGAGAGGTCGCAAAGATACGGTTGCAGATTCCTTTGCGACCTCTCGACAAGCTCGAGGATCGTACATTGTGTTCCCAAAATCTTTGCGACCTCTCGACAGGCTCGAGGATCGGGTGAGTATTTCAGTTTGAGCTCAATAAATCACGCTTGATCCCGTACAAGCCCCTTTTTCCGACCCCTACAAACAAAAAATCAGCGACTATCTTTTCGATACATCGCTGATTTTTAGAGCCGAAACCGAGACTCGAACTCGGGACCTCTTCATTACGAGTGAAACGCTCTACCAACTGAGCTATTTCGGCAACAGGAATCTAATATCCCTTTCGGGATGCAAATATCCGAATTATTTTCATCAAAAAAAAGCACTTATGCAGTTTTCTGGTAAAAAACTGTATTTTATCCCTCTTTTATTTTTATCTTCGTGGCAAATTAGCCCAACAATGATTACTTTTCTCGCATGCTTATCTCTTTTGGTGATTGCTTATTTCACCTATGGTCGTTATTTAGAACGAATCTGCGACATCAAGGCCACCCACCCCGTGCCCTCTGCCACGTCCTACGATGGGGTGGATTACATTCCGATGCCTTTGTGGAAAACTTTTCTGATCCAGCTGCTCAACATTGCCGGCTTAGGACCTATTTTCGGGGCGGTACTTGGTGCGGCCTACGGACCGGTAGCCTTTCTATGGATCACCTTGGGAGGTATTTTAATGGGGGGCATGCACGACTTC
Organism: Alistipes sp.; assembly: GCA_036659655.1. GTDB lineage: Bacteria > Bacteroidota > Bacteroidia > Bacteroidales > Rikenellaceae > Alistipes. Next base: position 3,563 of record JAVXCD010000011.1, on the reverse strand, counting down.
ATCTCCGGTGTGATCTCGGTAAAAAGCAATGGCGCAAGCCTGCCGGAAACAGTCGGGAAATATCTGGGTAGTGGCGTAAAACAATTGATGCGCCTCTTTTCCGTGGGGCTAATGGTGCTGGTGGGTGCGGTATTTCTGTCTCAGCCGGCCTCGTTGATTGCCAACCGCATTGACGCTCCCGCACTGCAAGGAATTGCATTCAACGATGTTTCGTGGTTGCTGCTCATCATCTTGGGTATCATCCTACTCTATTATGTGCTGGCCACGCTGCTGCCCATAGATAAAATCATCGGCAAGATCTACCCGATCTTCGGATTTGCACTCTTGTTCATGGCTTTGGGTATCTTGTGGGTGCTGCTCTTCAACGGCAACTATACGATTCCTGAATTTACGTCGTTCCATAATTACATAGATAATCCCGATCGGTTTCCGATCTTGCCAATGCTCTTCACGACCATTGCGTGCGGGGCTATTTCCGGATTTCATGCCACACAATCCCCTCTGATGGCACGTTGCATCACCTCCGAGACGCAGTCCCGTGCCGTATTCTATGGAGCGATGATTGCCGAGAGTATTGTGGCGTTGGTGTGGGCGGCTGTTGCCATGGCTTTCTGGGGCGGTGTCGAGGGGCTAAACGGGGCGATCGCCGAGTACAACGGGCAGGCAGCAATTCTTGTCGATTTGATCGCACAGGAGACCTTAGGATCGGTGCTCGCAGGCTTTGTCATCTTCGGCGTTGTGGCGTGTGCCATCACATCGGGAGATACGGCCTTTCGTTCGGCGCGGCTGATTGTTGCCGACTTCACGGGGGTGGAGCAACGCACCCTGCGCAAACGCATCTACATCTGTCTGCCCCTGTTTACTGCCGGGCTGCTCATCATCTTCTGCCTGCCATTTGGAGCCATCTGGAGTTACTTTGCATGGGCAAATCAAACCCTCGCCATGATCACGCTATGGGCCATAACAGCCTATCTCAACACACGCCGCAAAGCGGTGTGGCCGGCACTGATTCCGGCTGTGATCATGACTTATGTATGTACAAGTTATGTATTTATTTCGCCACTGATGTTCGGCTTAGAGAACCACACCACGGCCTATATACTGGCGGGCATTGCCTCGCTCACAATCTTAATATGGATGATTTTCAAACTACGCAAAGATGCAAAAAGCCTATCTTAACCCCACCACCGATCAAACTTTCGAGATCATCGGAGAGGGCGAATATGATTTTACCAAAGTCCTTGACTCGACACGGGAAATGGAACATACAGGCATGGTGGAGGAGGCTTGTAATGAACGCTTCAAAGCCTTCCAGCGTTTGGCGGAGTTGATCCCCGATAACGAGGAGATCAATCTGGAGTGGAACCATCCAAACACACAATCGGCGCTGGAGTTGATCTATGCTTCGGCTGTGGATCACTTCCTGATCAACGATTTCGAGTTGTCGGCCGCTCTGTTGGAGTTGTTGCTCGATTTGGATCCGGAAGATCACCTCGAATCGATCGTGCTGCTGGCATTCAATTATGTCGCCACCAACGAGCAGGAGTTGTTCGACGAGGTCATTAACGATGTTTCGGATAAATATGCGGGTCGTGAGGTGCTGATGCTATGGTCGGCATTTCGCAAACAGGGGAGACTTCCCGAAGGGGAATTGATGCGCTTCAAGACGCGCTTCGCCCCCTATTACGCGGAGTTTACCGCCTCGGAACACCCGGCGAATGCCACCTATTTGCAGGACATTGAGGGGGAGCGACCTTCGCTTGAAGCGCAAGCGCGTGAATTGTGGTTGCAAACCGAAAACCTCTGGACGTTATTCCCCGATTTCATCGAAAAACTATCTCTTACAAAATAAAACCGCCCATGAAACGCTCTCTTCTTCTCACTGCGATTCCATCCGTTGCACTCTTCGCCGGCGGATGTGCCGAACAACCGGCTGCCCCGGCTGCTATGCCCAACGTCATCTTTATCTACTCCGATGATCTGGGCATCGGCGACCTGAGTTGCTACGGCGCAACCAAGGTGCAAACACCTAATATCGATCGCTTAGCAACGCAGGGACAGCGTTTTACAAACGCTTACAGCACCTCCTCCATCAGCACGCCTGCCCGCTTCGGCCTGCTGACGGGCAGGTATCCGTGGCGACAGGAAAATACAGGCATCGCACCCGGCAACTCCGAGTTGATCATCGACACAGCCTGCGTGACGTTGGCCGATGAGATGAAGGCAGCTGGATACGCAACGGGGGTGGTCGGCAAGTGGCACTTGGGGTTGGGACCCAAAGGCGGCACGGATTTCAACCGCGCCATCCACCCCAATACACAAGATATCGGATTCGATTACGAATTTATCATTCCGGCTACGGTAGATCGTGTGCCGTGCGTCTACGTGGAGAATGGTCGGGTGGTGAACCTTGATCCTGCCGACCCGATTACGGTGAATTACACACAGAAAGTCGGGGAGTGGCCAACAGGCGAGGAACATCCCGAATTGGTGAAACTCAAACCCAGTCAAGGACACAACAACACCATCATCAACGGCATCCCCCGCATCGGCTACATGACGGGCGGACGGGCGGCTCTGTGGGTAGACGAGGATATTGCCGACACCATCACCTCGAAGGCCAAGGCATTTATCACCCGCCACAAGGATCAGCCCTTTTTCCTCTATATGGGCACACAGGATGTACATGTACCACGCATTCCTCACCCCCGTTTTGCGGGAAAGAGCGGGTTGGGAACTCGTGGCGATGTGATTTTGCAACTCGACTGGACTATCGGCGAGATCATGCACACACTCGACAGTTTGGGTATTGCCGACAATACGCTCCTGATTTTCACCAGCGACAACGGCCCGGTGATCGACGACGGGTATCAGGATGAGGCACTGGAACGGCTCAACGGCCACACACCGATGGGCATCTACCGCGGTGGAAAATACAGCCTTTACGAGGCCGGCACGCGCATCCCCTTTATCGTCCGCTGGGGCAACCGCGTGAAGCCGGGGGTGCAGAAGGCTCTCTTCTCGCAAATTGATGTCTACGCATCCCTGTCATCGCTATTGGGACGCACATTGCCGCCTCAGGCAGCTCCCGACAGTCGCAACGCACTGGGTGTGCTGCTGGGTGAAGAACACACCGATCGGGAGTATATTGTGCAGCAGAATCTGGACAACACCCTTGCCATCGAAAAGGACGGTTGGAAATATCTGGAACCGAGCGATCGTCCGGCAATCGAATTTTGGACAAAAATAGAATTGGGCAACAGTCCGCGTCCACAACTCTTCCATCTGACCGAAGATCCATGCGAACAGCACGATGTGGCGGCACAGCATCCCGACGTGGTGGCAGAGTTATCGGCCCTCTTGCAGCAGGTAAAAGCACAGAACACGAAATAGAAGTTGATATAAAACACCCTGATTAACAACATTTAGCATTATTCGGCGTAACGCGCGAAGCGTGCTGAAAATGATGTGCCATATACCTTTGCGACCTCTCGACAAGCTCGAGGATCGTGAACTGTTTTATATGATGATTTTTTTCTATGTCCTTTTGTCTTGTCAAAAGG
>JAVXCD010000010.1:10181-19542 GCA_036659655.1 Alistipes sp. | reverse complement strand
CACCGTGCCTTTGCGACCTCTCGACAGGCTCGAGGATCGTACACCATGACTTTGCGACCTCTCGACAGGCTCGAGGATCGTACATTGTGTTTCCAAAGTCTTTGCGACCTCTCGACGGGATTGAGGAGCGTGAATCTTATCGTGTTAAATGAAGTGATGCATCTAAAAACCAAATCCTTCACTGCTGTTCGATGTGACAGACTCAGACCGATCCGGATGGCTGATAGCACAAAGAAAAATCCGAGTCTTTCGACTCGGATTTTTCTTACAATACTCGATATGTGCCTATTTTACAGCATTCGAGATCAAGAATACCGTAGCGACGGTAAGGATGGCATACAACTCAGGGAAAGCCGCGAGAATCAGGGTCTTACCCATCACATCATGACCGTTTCCAATGGCTGCGATACCGTTGGCACACACCTTTGCCTGATAGTAAGAAGAGAGCAGGCAGACCATACCCATCAGCAGGCCAGCACCGAAGATCGCCGCACCTTGCAGCAGAGTGGTTGTGCTCGACAAAAGTCCGTTGACCATGAAGAATCCTACGAAACCGTAGAGACCCTGTGATCCGGGGATTGCAGAGAGGATCATGTAACTACCGAATGCGCCGCTGTTTTTCTTCATAGCGCCGATGGCTGTCTGTCCGCAGATTGAAGTACCGATACAACTTGACATACCTGTCAATCCGACCATAAGAGCCACACCTACGTAGCCTAAAATAATTGCTGTTGTTGTTTCCATAATTGAAAGTTGATTTTAATTGTTATTTGTTTTCTGATTTATTGAACTTTTGAAGTGGTTCGAATGAGCGCATAGACATTTCGAAACCGGCATTTTTATAAAATTCCACGAAGGTAAGACGCATGGGGTGCACAAATGCGGAGATCACCGACATGAAGATATTGATGCTGTGTCCGATCAACAAGATGGGGATCATCACCAGCAGGCGCACTGCGATATTGGAACCATCGGGGACGAATCCATCGGCCAGCGAGTTGAAGACCGTAGCTAAAATACCGCCCGAGAGTCCGATGGCGAACAGCCGGATGTAACTCAACACGTCGCTCAGGATACCGGTGAGGTTATTATAGGTATCCCACAGTCCCAGTCCGATATTGAGAAAGGGATTCTTGCCCGGTGAGTTGAAGAACAGCATCAGCACCGTTGCCACACCTAATGTGGCGTAGAAAGCCGGTGAGGAGGCGGTGAAGAACGGCAAAACCAATCCTTCATTCAGCAGCGGAAGACCCATGGCAAGACTGCCTGCCAGAATCACAAGGAACCAACCCAACGAAGCCAGTGCGTATTTGAATCCGAAAGCATTAGTCACTGTGATGATCTTCAGCACCATACCAAACAGAATCTGCACGATGCCGATCGCCAGTGCGATGGAGAAAAATTGGCCTTGAAAGTCGAAGAAGTGAATCGACGGAAACCACTCAGCCATATTAACGCCGAAAAACGAGCCGCAGAAGCCACCGAAAAGGATCGTCGACACGCCGCACAAGGTGGCAAATAACGAGGCTTGCCGCATCGTCGGCTCGGTGCTGCCCTTCAGCAACCACAGACCCATGCCCAGCAGAATCAGACCATAGCCCGCGTCGTTCAGACAGATGCCAAAGAAGAGCATGTAGAACGGAGCAAAAAATGGAGTGAGATCCAAGGTTCCGTATTTCGGGCGGGCATACATGTCACCCACAAATTCGAAGACATGCGCAAACCAGTTGTTTTTCAACTTCACAGGGGTATCATCCTCCGGCGTGGGATCACTTTTCAGATAGACCACATTAGGGTATTCGTTGAGCAGTGCATCGACTCGGGTCGAGGTAGTCTTTTCTGCCCAGCCCTCCATCACCACCAGCATGCCATCGGCGGCCGGTTGTGCCGTGGCTTTCACGCGCACGCCTTGAAGTTGCTCCTTGAGCATTGCGGTATGAGAATCAAGTAATGACTGCGACACGGCTATGCGTGAAAATTCCGAGTCAAGAGCCTTCAGTTTCTGCTCCGCCACGGTGATCTGACGCTCCGCCTCACGGATATCCATCGTCGGCGGTTTCATCTCCTGCGCATCGAGTGTAATCTCCGCATTGGGAGTTGCCACCACCACAAAATAGGAGGTATCGCGCAGTGTGCTGATGAACGAGAGCGTATAACGCTCCGACCAGTCAGCGAGGTTCTTGTCATAACTACTGGTGGTCACCGAGAAGTAACGCAAGACAACTCCTTTGTCGGCCAACGCCTTGGTGTCAGCCACCGAGAAGTCGCCCCAAGGGCGCAGGTCGTCGGCACTCTTTTGCAGACGGGATATTTCGGTGTTCAGCGTCGTGGCCGATGTCGTGGCCGACAGGTAGTGCTCGAAGGCATCTGCTCCCGTGGTGAAAGGTTGCGCCTTGGCATCGTAGCGATCGGTCAGTCTGAATTTGCTGAGAGTTTCGTCTGCTTTTGCGTGTTGCTCAATGTCGAGCAGCAACTGACGATCCTCTTCCGAAGGCTCCCAGCCCGTGGTGGTGATATCGACCAAGCCCAATTTGCGGAGTTGCTCAAGGAAATCCTCGCGCTGTGCCGCATAGAGTACAAAGTCGTATTTAGACATTCTGGCTATCATAACATGGCCCCCTCCCCGGCTTGCTGTTGTTTGGTTTTTACGATTTTCTGTGCGGACTTCGAGAGATTCTCCTCGTCCTCCATGAATCGTTTGATTTTACGTATGGCATCCTCATATCCGGGTATTTGCACCTTTTCATAGAGGTTCACCTTTTGAGTAGTTTTACGACGTGCGTAGTCCAGAAGTTCCATCTTGCGGTTGTAAACCTCGAATTCGATACCCAGACGCGCCAAGCGTTTGAGCAGGTCGATTCCGTCGGCGAACCACGCGGGAGACGAGAAGAGGTCGTAGGGCTTCTGCTCGAATTGTATCTCTTCTAAAATGGGTGTACGCACACCTGCGATCTTCTGTGCCCTAAGTTCGACATCGACGATACGCAACAAGTCACAATCAAACTCTCCCCACAGCGACACCATGTAGTCGTAAGCTTTCGACAATTCGTCGAGCTTACGGCGGTAGTCCTGTGCGAAGTCCTTCGCCTTCTTGACCTCCGAGCGCAGGGCACTCTCCTTACTTTTGATGGTAGGGAGTGCTTTCTGGCGCATCTTCAGTTGCTTGCCGAGATCACCGAGCGAGGTTTTGTTATATTGAAATTTGATTGCCATTGTTTACTATGCTTTCCAGTACTTCTGAATAAGTGCCTCTTTGATGGCGACCTCGTCTTTGGAGAAATATTTCGCAAAGAGTCCCCATGCCGTATCAAGCATCTGTGTGATGTCGATATTCACGTCGATCGAAAGCAATTTCTCCGAGTAGTCGAAAGCGAACTTCAGTGAGCGTTCGTCGTAATCCGACAGGTCGAAACCGTTTTCGAGTTTGGTCTTGGCATTGGCCGCATCGGCATAGAGTCGCACGCAGGCATTCATCACCTGCGGATGATCCTCGCGAGTCTTCTTGCCGATCACCAACTGTTTCAGACGTGACAGCGAGCGGAACGGATCGACGATCACCTTGCCCGTATCCGAGTCGTTACGCAAGAACAACTGACCCTCGGTGATGTAACCCGTGTTGTCGGGAATGGCGTGGGTGATGTCACCACCCGACAGGGTGGTCACGGCGATGATGGTGATCGAACCGCCGTTAGGCAGCTGCACCGCTTTCTCGTAGATCTTCGCCAAATCGGAGTAGAGCGATCCGGGCATCGAGTCCTTCGAGGGAATCTGATCCATACGGTTCGAGACGATGGCTAAGGCATCGGCATAAAGAGTCATGTCGGTCAGGAGCACCAGCACCTTTTCGCCCTTGTCGACTGCGAAATACTCCGCAGCGGTCAATGCCATGTCGGGAACCAACAGACGCTCCACCGGCGGATTCTCCGTGGTGTTGACAAACGACACGATGCGATCCAGTGCACCGGCATTCTCGAACACCTGTTTGAAATAGAGAAAGTCGTCGTTCGAGAGTCCCATGCCGCCCAGAATGATCTTATCGGCTTTGGCACGCAGTGCCACATTGGCCATCACGGCGTTATAGGGTTGATCCGGATCGGCGAAGAACGGGATCTTCTGACCCGATACGATGGTGTTGTTCAGGTCGATACCCGCAATACCGGTAGCGATCAGCTCCGAGGGTTGCAGCCGGCGAAACGGATTGACCGTAGGTCCTCCGATCTCGCGAGACTCGCCTTCGAGGGCTTCGCCGCCTTCGAGCGGTTCGCCATAGGCGTTGAAGAAACGACCTGCCAAGTTGTCGGAGACACGCAGTTTCGGCGGCTCTCCATGGAAGATCACCTCCGAGTCAGTCGCTAAACCCTCCGTACCTGCGAAAATCTGCAACGTAACGTTTTCGCCCATAATTTTCACCACCTGAGCGAGTTTTCCGCCTACCGTGGCCAGTTCATCATTGCCCACCCCCGACGCACGCAGTGTGACGGTGGCTTTGGTGATGTTGTCAATCTTTGTATATATCTTTTGAAATGCTCGTGTTGTCATGATTTCCGCTTATTTTGAAACTTTTTCACTAACATACTGCTCAATCTGCTTGAGGTATTCCTTGAACTTATCCGACTGCCACAGTGAGTAGTTCATCTGACGGAACGAGTTGATGAGTGCCTTGAAAAATTGAGAGCACTCCTCGAAATCGGCAAATTCAAAGTGCTTGTGACAGATATCCAGCACCATTTTGTACATCATCTGCTGACGCTCGATCGAGCAGTTGGCATCGATCTCATCGAAGGCATCCTGTTGCAGAATCACGAAGTCGATTAACTCCGACTTCCAGAAACGCTCGTGGTACTCCACCGGCACACCGTCGTCACCGAGGATGTTGATTTGGTCGTTGGCCTCTTTGCCTCGTTGCACAAGGGTCTTGCCTTCGTAAACAAGATTCACCCAATCTTTCTCGATATGTTGATCGAGGTATTCGCGAATTTCGGGATACTCCAAGTATTTCGAATAGGAATCCAGCGGATCGATAGCCGGATAGCGTTTCGAGTCGGCACGTCCCTGCGAGAGTGCGTAGAAACAGCGGGCTGCTTTCTTCGTGGACTCCGTGACGGGCTCCTTGAGGTTACCGCCCGCAGGCGACACCGTACCGAGGAAAGTCACCGAACCCGACTCGCCGTTGGTGAGTTTCACCAAACCGGCGCGTGAGTAGAAGTTGGAGATGATCGCCGACAGGTCCATTGGGAACGCATCCTGACCCGGCAACTCCTCCAGACGGTTTGACATCTCTCGCAGAGCCTGTGCCCAGCGCGAAGTAGAGTCGGCCATTACCAACACCTTCAAACCCATAGCGCGGTAATACTCGCCGATGGTCATACCTGTATATACCGAAGCCTCACGTGCCGCAACCGGCATGTTGGAGGTGTTGCAGATGATGATCGTGCGCTCCATGAGTTTGTGACCCGTACGCGGGTCAATCAGTTCGGGGAACTCAGCAAAGATCTCCACCACCTCGTTAGCACGCTCGCCGCACGCCACGATGATGATTACATCGGCCTCGGCCTGCTTAGAGATCGCGTGCTGAAGCACCGTCTTGCCGGCACCAAACGGCCCGGGAATGAATCCCGTTCCACCCTCGGCCAGCGGGTTGAAGGTGTCGATAGCGCGCACACCCGTCTCCATCACGCGGGACGGACGCGGTTTCTCGGTGTAGCAGCGTACAGCTTGCTTTACCGGCCACTTCTGCACCATGGTGATGTTGTGATCCGCACCATCGCTGTCAGTAACCACGGCAATTGTGTCGGTGATTTTATAAGTTCCCGCAGCTGCCACGCTCTTTATCGTATAGGTGTCGGTCATCACAAAGGGAACCATGATCTTATGAACCAGCCATTGCTCTTTCACCTCGCCCAGCCACGATGCGGCACTCACCTTGTCACCGGCCTTGGCCAGTGGCTTGAATTCCCATTTGGCATTGAAGTCTACGGGTTCGGTGATCGATCCGCGAGCGATGAACAGTCCGTCCATCTTCTCAAGGTCGTTCTGCAAACCGTCGTAGTTGCGCGACAAAATACCCGGAGCCAGTGTTGCCTCAAGCATGTGACCCTCGAAGGTGACCCGGTCGCCGACTCGAAGTCCGCGGGTGCTGTCGAAAACCTGCACATAGGCGTTGTCGCCTATGACTTTGATGACCTCGGCCATCATCTTGGTATCCCCGCAATATACGTAGCAGATCTCGTTTTGGCCGACAGGTCCGTCGGCTTTGACGATGACGATATTAGAGATAATACCATTTACACGTCCTGTTGTTTCCATATCTATTTTTATTGTTTATTAATCAACTCTTTGCTATCCAACTCCGCTATCAGTCGCTCGAACATCACACGTCCTTGTGTGCGGTCGAGACGCGTCCAGCGCGCCACGATGTTGATCTTGGCAAGGTAGGACAGAATGGCATCCACATTAAAGTAATCGAAGGTCACCAGTTCGGTGGCTTCGTTCCAACGGATGAGATCTATTTTATGCTCTTTCTCCAGCAGATTGGCCTCGTCGTTGACCGCCGTGACCGTTGCATCTATATAAGGTAGTTCGCCACGCAAGCCGAAATCGGCTGCGGAACTGCGTTGCAGTTGCTCCGCCACCTCCCCCGCACCGACAATCACCTCCTCGATGGGGCGACCCGCGGCGCGTGCCACTACAGCCGCCGAGATGTTGCGCAGGTTGCGGTCAAATTCGGACCACTCCCTCAGAAAACGATTCGACGATGCGCCACACTCTTGGTAGTAAGCCTCGAAGAGTGCCCGCTCGAAGCGACGACTCAGATCCACCGATTCGGCCTGCTCGCCTTCGGGATCGGCATACGCTGCCACCACATCGGCTATGCGCTGCGGAAGTTGCTCGTCGGGGTGCTGCATTTGGGCTTCGATCTGCTCACGAGAGAGATTGCCCAACGGGTTGTGCGCCGTGCGTCCGGCATGGAAACTGATGATGTTCTCACAGTCATAGTAGCCATAGAGCAACTGCACACACTTCGCATCCGAGGCTGAAACCTCCTCAAGGATCTCCTCAATGAGTGTCTTCGCATCGAAACCCTTCGTGTCGGCATCGAGGGCATACTCCCTCAATCCGGCAACCAGACAGTAGTAATTCGATTCGAACATCACTACGCCTGATAGAGCATTTGAGATACTTTTTCGCGCAGGTATTCCTTCAGCAGGGCATCAAAATCTTCATCGGCAAACGAAATGTAGTAACCGCCGTTTTTCGCACCTACTTTGAAGCCGCTCTTCACCTCTTTCGAGTAGCCGACTTCGACACCTGCAGTCAACAGTGCGCTGACATTTTTCTCGAATGACACATCGAGCGTCTTGCGCTCCGCCTCCGGTAACAATGCCTTCAACTCGACCTTCGAAGAGTCCTTGCCGTTCCAGTTCTTAGCCACCGACAACAACATCTCTTTGATGAATGCGGGATCCATTGCGGCATCCTTTACCCCCTGCACCGTGCTTTTGGCAATAATCATCGAGGCGATCTCCGCTTTGATCTTTGCCACAGCCTGTTTGCCGGCAAGGGCGATCTCGGTCAAGGTATTCTTCTCGACATCTTCGGCTTTCACCTGTGCCTGATGTGCAATGGCTTCAGCCTCGGCACGAGCTTCGGAGATGATTTTCGCAGCCTCTGCACGCGCCTCTGTGACGAGACGTTCCGCCTCAGTGCGCCCCTTTTCCAAGCCCTCATCGTAGAGTTTCTGAGTCAACTGTTGAAGTTTGTTTTCCATAGTATATTTTTATTTTAATATTGATTTTTAATTTTCGCACACAAATATAGGAAGAGTAATTCATAATTCATAATCTCGAATTGATAATTTATTCACAATTGACCAACAATTGACTGAAAAAGTAGAATAATTGACATCAAAAGGCCGAAAATATATTATAATCTGTTGCTTACGATCCTGTTTTCTGAACGACGACGATTTGCGGCAGATGTGCATGAATTGTTGATAATTATTTCGAAAAGATTTTGCGGGTGTGAATAAATGCACTACCTTTGTGGACAATTGTAGTGAAAATTAAAACCTATGAATTGGATGCCGAACATACCGTTAGCACAGCCTTCGTGGCAGCAGCAGGATCATTATTCGGATGGTCATTTTTCTTGGTTTTCAGATAGATTGTTTCATTTAGGGTAACTATTTCAGTTACCCTATTTTTTTGTGCTTATGCGAACTGTTTTCCGAAATGCGATGCTCTATGCCCACGGCCAATTTGCTGTGGGGGATCTGGCTGTGGAGGCCGATCGGATCGTCCGTGTAGGCGGGCGAATCGAGCCGCAGGCGGAGGATCGGGAAGTCGACCTTACGGGCAGACATCTTGTTCCGGGGCTGGTGGATGTCCATGTGCACCTGCGCGAACCGGGTTTTGCGGAGAAGGAGACCATTGCCACAGGCACTGCGGCGGCAGCACACGGTGGCTATACGACGGTATGTCCCATGCCCAACCTCTCACCGGCACCCGACAGTGTCGAGACGCTCGGTGTGGAACTGGCGTGCATTCGTCGGGATGCGGTGGTGCGAGTGCTTCCCTACGGCTGCATCACCAAGAGCCGGCGGGGCTGCGGTGAGTTAGTCGATTTCGAGGCGTTGCAGTCGCAGGTCGTCGGTTTTTCGGACGACGGGTGCGGAGTGCAGTCGGCAGAGTTGATGGAGCAGGCGATGCGTTGTGCCGCACGCGTGGGACGGCCGATCGTGGCACATTGCGAGGTGGATGAACTGTTGCGCGGAGGTTACATTCACGACGGAGTCTATTGTCAAACGCACGGACACAAGGGCATCTGCTCCCAAAGCGAGTGGGCTCAAGTGGAGCGCGACATCGAACTGGCGGAAAAGACCGGTTGCCAATACCATGTTTGCCACGTCTCGACCCGCGAGAGCGTCGAGTTGGTGCGACGGGCAAAGGCGAAAGGGTTGCGTGTGAGTTGTGAAACCGCACCACACTACCTGCTGCTGTGCGACGAAGAGCTGCAAGAGGAGGGGCGTTTCAAGATGAACCCGCCCGTGCGCAGTCGCGCCGACAGGCAGGCGTTGATTGAGGGTATTCAAGACGGCACCATCGAGGTCATCGCTACCGATCATGCACCCCATACTGCCGAGCAAAAGTCGCGCGGATTGGCCGGCAGTGCAATGGGCGTGGTGGGCTTAGAATGTGCTTTCGGATTGTTGTACAGCCATTTAGTAGGTAACGGAGTGATCTCCTTGGAACGACTAATCACTCTGATGTCGGAGAATCCGCGTCGGATCTTCGGACTTGGCGGCTCGTTGAAGGCGGGAGAACCGGCCGATTTTACGGTGCTGGATCTTGCGGCCGACTAC
>JAVXCD010000010.1:7884-10084 GCA_036659655.1 Alistipes sp. | reverse complement strand
ACATGGTTGACCCGACCACCTTTCTTTCGAAAGGACGCAGCACACCCTTCGCAGGGTGGCGGGCGCAAGGCCGTGCGGTACTGACGGTGGTGGGCGGAAAAGTTGTTTATAAGCAGAAATAATAGAAAAATTAATCAAATAAGGAATGAAATCATTTACCAAAAAAATTGTTTTAGAGGATGGGACGGAGTTCTACGGCTACGGATTCGGTGCGAATCGCGAGGCGGTGAACGAGATTGTCTTCAACACTTCGATGGTCGGTTATCAGGAGATTCTCTCCGACCCCTCTTACACCGACCAGATGGTGGTGATGACCTATCCGCTGATAGGCAACTACGGAACCGCGGAAGAGGATTACGAGACAAAATTCCCAAGTATCGGGGGCATGATCGTGCGCGAATACAACGACACGCCCAGTAACTTCCGCTACACGAAAACCCTGAACGAGGTCTTCGAGGAGCACGATATTCCGGCTATTTCGGGTATTGATACGCGCAAGTTGACCCGCATCATCCGTGACGAAGGGAGCCAGAAGGTGATCATCACCGATGCCTCCACTCCGTGTGAGGAGGCATTGGCGCGCCTGCGTGCCTACACCTTACCCACAGATATGGTCTCGCGGGTGAGCTGCAAGAAACGCTGGTTTTCGCGTACCGCCAACCACCAATACGACGTGGTGGCGATCGACTGCGGTATCAAATACAACATCATCCGCCGCCTCAACGAGAAGGGTTGCAACGTCACGGTGCTACCTTACAATGTCTCGGTGGAGGAGATCATGGCCTTTCGTCCCGACGGACTATTCCTCTCGAACGGACCGGGTGACCCGATCGACGTGCAGCCGGTGATTGACAAAGTGCAAGCCTTGAGAGGCAAATTGCCGATCTTCGGCATTTGTCTGGGTCATCAGATGGTGGCGTTGGCCTATGGAGCCAAAACCTTCAAGATGAAGTTTGGACACAGAGGCGGTAACCACCCCGTGAAGTGCATCGCCACGGGCAAGATCGAGATCACAAGTCAGAACCACAGTTTCGCGGTGGATGTAGATTCCCTGAAAGGAACGCCCCTGACCCTTACGCATGTGAATCTGCTGGATAACACAGCCGAAGGTATTGAGTGTGTGGCAGATAAAGTTTTTTCGGTGCAGTACCACCCGGAGAGTGCGCCCGGTCCACAGGACAGTGCCTATTTGTTTGATAAGTTTATTAAAATGATGGAGGAGGAGAAAAATGCCTAAGAGAACAGATATAAACAAGATAATGGTAATCGGCTCCGGCCCGATTGTGATCGGTCAGGCGGCCGAGTTCGATTATGCCGGCACGCAGGCGTGTCTGGCTCTGCGCGAGGAGGGTTACGAAGTGGTGTTGGTCAACTCCAACCCCGCGACGATCATGACCGATGTCGCTATCGCCGACAAAGTCTACATGGAGCCCCTGACGCTGGAATATGTGGCCAAGATCATCCGTTACGAGCGTCCCGATGCCATTGTTCCCGGTCTGGGTGGGCAGACGGCGTTGAACCTCGCGGTGCAGTTGGCTAAAAAAGGAATCTTAAAGGAGTGTCAGGTCGAAATTTTAGGCACCTCGTTCGAGAGCATCGAGCGCGCCGAAGACCGCGAACTCTTCAAGGAGTTGTGCCAGTCGCTGGGAGAACCGGTGTTGCAATCTCTGATCGCCAACACCATCGAAGAGGGTGTCGCGGCGGCCATCGAGATCGGCTATCCCGTGGTGCTGCGTCCGGCCTACACGCTGGGCGGCACAGGTGGCGGGTTTGCCGATGACGAGGTGGAGTTGCGCGAGATGATGCGCAACGCGCTATTCCTCTCGCCGGTGCATCAGGTGCTGATCGAAAAAAGCATCAAGGGCTACAAAGAGATTGAGTACGAGGTGATCCGCGACAGCAACGACACGGCCATCGCCATTTGTAACATGGAAAATATAGACCCCGTGGGGGTGCATACGGGCGACTCGATTGTGGTGGCACCCAGCCAAACCCTCACCAACCGCGAATATCAGATGTTGCGCGACAGTGCGCTGAAGATCATTCGCGAACTGAAAATCGAGGGCGGTTGTAACGTACAGTTTGCACTCGATCCGCTGTCGTTCAACTACTTCCTGATCGAGGTAAATCCCCGTGTGTCGCGTTCGTCGGCATTGGCTTCGAAAGCTACGGGTTATCCGATTGCCCGCGTGAGTGCCAA
>JAVXCD010000010.1:0-7781 GCA_036659655.1 Alistipes sp. | reverse complement strand
TTTGATAAATTCAACGATGCGTCGAACAAACTCGGCACGCAAATGAAGGCGACGGGCGAGGTGATGAGTGTCGGCCGCACGATGGAGGAGTCGCTGCTGAAAGCTGTGCGCTCACTCGAAACAGGGGTCTGCCACCTCTACAACAAGAAATTCGATGCATGGTCGGAGGATGAGTTGCTGACTTACATCAAAGACGGCACCGATGACCGCCTCTATGCCATCGCGCAGCTGATTCGCAATGGCGTGGACTTGGCGTTGATCTACAACAGCACCAAAATAGATATGTTCTTTCTGGAGAAGTTCAAAAATATCGTCGAATTCGAAACGGAGGTCAAGGCGCACCCCTTGGAGATCGAGACGCTCTACGATGCCAAACGCATGGGCTTCAGCGACAAATATATCGGTAAATTATGGGGCAAGAGCGAGCGGGAGATGTACTTGCTGCGCAAGCAACACAACATCTTCCCCGTCTACAAGATGATCGACACCTGCGCCAGTGAGTTCAGTTCCTATGTGCCTTACTTTTACTCTACTTATGAACAGGAGAACGAGTCGATTGTGAGCACCAAGGAGAAGATCGTGGTGTTGGGGTCGGGTCCGATCCGCATCGGTCAGGGAGTGGTTGAATTCGACTATTCGACCGTACATGCCATCTGGTCGATCCGTGAGGCCGGTTACGAGGCAATCATCATCAACAACAACCCCGAAACAGTCTCTACGGACTACACCACCAGTGACAAGCTGTATTTTGAGCCGCTGACGGTGGAGGATGTGATGAACGTGCTTCACCTCGAAAATCCCAAGGCGATCATCGTCTCACTGGGCGGACAAACAGCCATCAACCTTGCTGAGCCGCTTGCAGCTTTGGGGGTACCCATCATCGGTACGGATGTGCAGGCAATCAAAAATGCCGAGGATCGCGGCTGCTTCGAGAAGATCATGGAAGAGTTGCATATTCCGCAACCGGAGGCAGAGGCCGTGACCGACATCGAGTCGGGTGTGAAGGCGGCCGCCCGCATCGGTTACCCGGTGCTGGTGCGTCCGAGTTATGTGTTAGGCGGTCGTGCGATGCAGATCGTCTCGAACGAGGAGCGACTACGCCACTACCTGCGCACAGCCGTGGAGGTTGATGTGGATCAACCTGTGTTGGTGGATCGCTACATTTTAGGCAAGGAGTTGGAGGTTGATGCCATCTGTGACGGCAAGGATGTCTTCATCCCCGGCATCATGGAGCATGTGGAGCGCACGGGTATTCATTCGGGCGACTCGATCAGCGTCTACCCCACCTTTAGTGTGAGTCAGACGGCCAAGCAGAAAATCATTGATTATACGGTGAAATTAGGTCTGCGGATCGGCATCATCGGACTTTATAACATCCAGTTTATTCTGGCCGGCAACGACGATGTGTATGTGATCGAGGTCAATCCCCGCTCTTCGCGCACCGTGCCGTTTCTCTCGAAGGCCACGGGCGTGCAGATGGCACACATTGCCACACAGGTGATTCTGGGCAAGAAACTCAAAGAATTGGGCATCGACACGGTCTATGGCAAGGAGAAAAAACGCTGGTACGTGAAAGCTCCGGCTTTCTCATTCGCCAAGATCCGCGGCATGGACTCCTACCTCTCACCGGAGATGAAATCTACGGGCGAAGCGATCGGCTACGACGACAAGTTGACCCGCGCACTCTACAAAGCCTTGCAGGCCACAGGCATGAATGTGTGCAACTACGGCACCATCTTCGTCACCATCGCCGACCACGACAAACAGGCGGCCTTGCCGCTGGTGCGTCGTTTCTACGATCTGGGATTCAACATCGAGGCAACAACCGGTACGGCAGAATTTCTGCGTGAACAGGGACTGCGCACCCGTACCCGCCGCAAGTTGAGCGAGGGCAGCACGGAGATCATCGACTCGCTGCGACAGGGGCACGTCAGTTATGTGATCAACACCATCGACATCAACCAGCATAATACGCGCCTCGACGGCTACGAAATCCGTCGCACGGCCGTGGAGAACAACGTCACGGTCTTCACGGCACTCGAAACAGTACAGGTGCTGTTAGATGTGTTAGAGGAGATTACATTTGGGGTTTCGACCATTGATGCAGAGTAAGAAACTGTTTTAAATTTATTAATCTTGTTCTTTTCGGCTCATTTAGAAACAGTTTCTAATTTCGCATTATGTATAAAAAAGACAACTATACGATCCGCACCAATGAGCCGCTCACCGATTCGGTGTGGCGGATGGTGCTGGAGGGTGACACGCAATACATCACCCGTCCGGGACAGTTTGTGAACATCGCCTTGGAGGGGCTGGCATTGCGTCGACCAATCTCGGTGTGCGACTATGATGCACAGACACTGACGCTGATTTACAAGGTTGTGGGCGAGGGCACGGCGCAGATGAGCCACATGCCGAAGGGTGCGGTACTTGATCTGCTGACGGGACTGGGCAACGGTTTTGCAACCGATGTGCCGACCACACACCCCCTGCTTGTCGGAGGCGGAGTAGGTGTGCCACCGCTGTATAACCTTGCTAAACGGCTACTCGGCGAAGGGAAAACCGTGTCGGTGGTGTTGGGATTCAATACGGCTGAGGAGATTTTCTATGCCGATGAATTTCGCGCGTTAGGTGTTACGGTCTACCTCTCTACGGTCGACGGCTCTGCGGGTACACGCGGGTTTGTGACAACCGTTCTTGCCGAGAATCCGATTATTTTTGATTACTTTTACGCCTGCGGACCCTTGCCCATGCTGCGGGCTTTGTGCGAGGCAACAACCGCAGACGGACAAGTGAGCATGGAGGAGCGCATGGGCTGCGGATTTGGCGGCTGTATGGGTTGCTCGTGTCAAACAAAAACAGGTGCCAAACGCATTTGCAAAGAGGGACCCGTATTCAAAAAGGAGGAG
Source organism: Alistipes sp. (assembly GCA_036659655.1). Taxonomy (GTDB): domain Bacteria; phylum Bacteroidota; class Bacteroidia; order Bacteroidales; family Rikenellaceae; genus Alistipes. Next base: position 4,872 of record JAVXCD010000010.1, on the reverse strand, counting down.
ATTATATGGTAGACACATCGGTGATCTTGAGTGGTTTGCGGCTGGATAATCCGGTGATACCGGCCAGCGGCACGTTCGGTTACGGCAATGAATACAGGGAGTTCTACGACCTCAATATTCTCGGCTCGTTCTCGTTTAAAGGCACGACGCGCGAACCCCGTTTCGGCAACCCGACTCCTCGCATCGCAGAGTGCACAGCGGGGATGATCAATGCTGTGGGACTTCAGAATCCCGGTTTGGATGCTGTGATTGACGTGGAGTTGCCACGCATGAAGACTTTTTTCCACAAACCGGTGATTGCCAACATCAGCGGATTCTCGGTGGAGGAGTACGTCTACTGCTGTGAGCGCATCGACAAAGAGCCTCAGGTGGGGATCATCGAGGTCAACGTCAGTTGCCCCAATGTGCGCCATGGAGGCATGAGTTTCGGCACCTCGCCCGAAGCGGCGGCTGAGGTGACACGCGCCGTGAAGGCCGTGACCACCAAACCCGTTTACATTAAACTCAGCCCCAATGTGACCGACATTGTGTCGATCGCCAAGGCGTGCGAAGAGGCCGGAGCAGATGGGATCTGTTTGATAAATACGTTGTTAGGCATGCGGATTGACACCCTGCGTCGTCGGGCGGTGATTGCCAATACAATGGGTGGATTCTCCGGTGCGGCAATCTTCCCCGTGGCGGTGCGCATGGTCTATCAGGTGGCACAAGCCTGCGCGATTCCCATCATGGGATGTGGGGGCGTGACCACGGCGCGTGAGGTGATAGAGATGATGATGGCCGGAGCAACTGCGGTGCAGGTAGGAGCCGCAAATCTGAAAAATCCCTACGCCTCGAAGGAGATTATCGAGGCCTTGCCCATGGAGATGGAGCGGTTGCACATCGACAAACTGAGCGATATAATAGGCATTGTAAAATAGAATAAGATGAAACCAGATGTAATTATTGCCTGCGACTTCAAGAGCGCAAAAGAGACCTTCGATTTTTTGGATCAATTTCACGATGAAAAGCCCTTTGTGAAGATCGGCATGGAGTTGTTTTATGCCGAAGGACCGGCCATTGTGCGGGAGATCAAACGCCGGGGACATCGGATTTTCCTCGACTTGAAGTTGCATGACATTCCCAATACGGTGAAAAAAGCGATGGCGGTACTTGCAGGACTCGAAGTCGATATGTGCAACGTCCATGCAGCCGGCACGATCGAGATGATGAAGGCCGCCTTGGTGGGGCTGACACGTCCCGACGGCACACGTCCCTTGTTGATTGCCGTCACACAACTCACCTCGACCAGCGAGGAGCGGATGCAACAGGAGTTGCTCATTGGGGCATCAATCAACGACACCATCGTGAAATATGCGCAAAATACGCAGCAGGCCGGACTGGATGGCGTGGTCTGTTCGCCCCTTGAAGCGGGCATTGTGAAGACTGCCTGCGGAACGTCGTTTCTGACCGTCACCCCCGGTGTACGCTTTGCCGATGGCGAGGTAGCGGATCAGGTGCGGGTCACCACGCCGGCTCGTGCGCGTGAAATAGGCTCCGACTTCATCGTTGTGGGTCGTCCCATCACGGCGGCAGCAGATCCCGTGGCAGCCTATCGGCGGTGTGTAACTGAATTTGTAAAATAATACGAAGTATGAAAAAAGTGCAGTTATTTTACCTGAAAAATTGTCCGTTCTGCCAGAAGGCACTCGCCCAAATTGCGGAATTGAAGCAGCAGGAGGCGTATCGTGACATCAACATCGAGATGATCGAAGAGTCGGAGCAACCCGAACTTGCCGACACCTATGATTACTATTATGTGCCGACTTTTTATATCGACGGCGAGAAAGTCCACGAGGGTGGCATCTACAAAGACGAGACCGAAGAACTGCTAAAAAAAGCGTTGTCAGAATAAAAAATTAGAAACTGTTTGAATTTGCTGCCGAAGTTATTTGAGCGATATTTTTGTTCCTGTTTTTGTTCTATAAATCCTCGTTTAGCTTGCTAAAATCGGATTTACAAGGCAAAAAGAACGAGATGAATAAATTTGAAACAGCTTCTTAGTTTCTCGATAGAATCGAGGAGTAAATAGTTCAATAATTCTTTCTTACATAATGGAAAAATCAATAGCAAAAGACCTGCTCTCGATTGGAGCAGTTTTCCTCCGCCCCGAACAGCCGTTCACGTGGGCAAGTGGCATCAAAAGCCCTATTTACTGCGATAACCGCCTGATCCTCACCGCTCCCGAAGTGCGTGGACGGGTGGAGGCCGCGTTGGCGAAGACCGTGCAGGAGCAGTTTCCGTCGTGCGAAGTGCTGATGGGTACTTCGACAGCCGGTATTGCACATGCCGCTATCACTGCCACGCTTCTCAATCTGCCGATGGGCTACGTGCGTAGCGGCTCGAAAGACCACGGCCGGGGCAACCAGATCGAGGGGAAACTCGAAAAGGGACAGAAAGTGGTGGTGATTGAGGATTTGATCTCCACCGGCGGATCGTGCATCGACGTGGTCAACGTTCTGCGTGAAGCCGGTGCCGATGTGTTGGGGGTGGCTTCGATCTTCACCTACGGAATGCAGAAAGGCATTGACCGGCTGAGCGAGGCAAAGGTGATCAACCACAGCCTCTCCAACCTCGACACGCTGGTGGATGTAGCGGTTGCGGAGGGTTACCTCAAATCGGAGGATAAGCAACGACTGATCGCATTCCGGAATAATCCTTCGGACGAGAGTTGGATGCGGTAAAAATTTTCAAAATAAAGATCAATACTATGCGACACCTGATTGACCCCATGGATTTGTCGGTTGCGGAGACCGAAGAGATCATAACCTTGGCGGAGGACATCATTGCCCATCGTGCCAAGTACAGCGAAGTGTGCAAGGGAAAGAAACTCGCCACGCTGTTTTACGAACCAAGTACCCGTACGCGTCTGAGCTTCACCTCGGCGATGATGGAGCTGGGTGGAACGGTGATCGGGTTCTCCGATGCCAGCTCCTCGTCCGTATCCAAAGGGGAGACTGTGGCCGATACGGTGCGCGTGATTCGCTGCTTCGCCGACATCATTGCCATGCGACATTTCAAGGAGGGAGCACCGTTGGTGGCCTCGCAGTATGCCGGGATTCCCGTGATCAACGCCGGCGACGGCAGCCACAGCCATCCCACGCAGACCCTGACCGATCTGCTGACCATCAAGCGCGAAAAAGGACGCTTCGACAACCTGACCATCGGTTTTTGCGGGGATCTGAAATTCGGCCGTACCGTGCATTCGCTCATCAAGGCCCTGTCGCGCTACACGGGTATCAACATCATTCTGATTGCACCGGAGGAGTTGCGGTTGCCCGACTACATGTTGCACGAAATGAAGGATGGCGGTGCATTGAAATTCCGCGAAGTCACCACCATGGAGGAGGTAATGCCCGAATTGGATGTGCTCTACATGACCCGCGTGCAGAAGGAACGCTTTCTGGATGATGAGGAGTTTGATCGGGTGAAAAATAGTTTTGTGCTCAATCCCGACAAGCTGCGCACGGCAAAAAGCGACATGATTATCCTGCATCCGCTACCCCGTGTGAATGAGATCACGCGTGCGGTGGACAATGATCCCCGTGCCGCCTATTTCCGTCAGGTGGAAAATGGTAAATTCGTACGTATGGCTTTGATATATACTTTGCTGAAGTGGGCAGAGAAAGAGCCTGCTACAACCTCGACCCCGGTGCTTGCGCCCGATTTGATTGTCAACCGCATGGAGTGCTCAAACCGTCGTTGCATCTCGACCACGGAGGATGTGGATCAACTTTTCCACGAGGCCGGCGACAGTTACCGTTGCGCCTACTGCGAGGCGAAATACAACTGATTTACAGGAGATTAATCCATTGTCATTTGCGAGGCCGAATGGTGCGGAACGGCAATTCCATCACACCGAAGAAAGCCTCGCCAAAGATGCTACTATTCATTTTCGAGGTGCCCAGTGCCCGCTCGACGAAAACGATGGAGACCTCTTTGAGTTGCAATCCGAGTTTCCATGCTGTATATTTCATCTCGATCTGAAATCCGTACCCTTTCATCTGCACGGCATTCAAGTCGATGGTTTCCAAAGCCTTGCGCGAATAACATACGAATCCGGCCGTGGCATCGCACACGGGCATACTCGTCATGAAACCCACGTATTTGGAGGCACAGTAAGACATTAGCAGGCGCGACATGGGCCAGTTTACCACGTTGACACCCTGCACATAGCGCGATCCGATCACCACGTCGTAGCCCTCTTCGGCGGCATGGTATAGCCGCACCAGATCATCGGGATTGTGTGAGAAGTCGCAATCCATCTCAAAAATGTAGTCGTAATCACGCTCCAATCCCCATTTGAACCCCATGAGATAGGCCGAGCCGAGTCCGAGTTTGCCTCCGCGTTCCAGCAGGTGCAGCGTAGCAGGGAACTCGGTTTGACGCTCTTTAACGATGGCGGCAGTGCCGTCTGGCGAGCCGTCGTCGATGATGAGCAATTCGAACACCTCGCTCAGGGAGAAGACTTTATCGATCATGGCCGAGACGTTTTCCCGCTCGTTATAGGTCGGAATTATGACAAGTTTACGCATATTCAGTACAATTTTGTAAGACAAAGATAGTATTATTTTTTATTGTTATCCGTCAAAATTCTTCACGTAGGCAAAAATACAGGGCAGAGATCCGGACCGATCCCTGTCCTCTTATGTCGAATGTTTTATTTGCCCGCAATTTTCGCCGTGCAATTCTGCCATGCGGATGGAAAAGAAGTTTAAGTTGTAATTAAATTATTCACGATCCTCGAGCCTGTCGAGAGGTCGCAAAGTACACTGGAAACACAATGCACGATCCTCGAGCCTGTCGAGAGGTCGCAAAAACTTTGGAAACACAATG
>JAVXCD010000009.1:0-19956 GCA_036659655.1 Alistipes sp. | reverse complement strand
GAGTGAAATTGAGCGAGTACCCTTTGCAACCTCTCGACAAGCTCGAGGATCGGGTATTGTGTTTTCAAAGTCTTTGCGACCTCTCGACAGGCTCGAGGAGCGGGTGTCTATTTCCGCCAACAAGAAGTATCGCTGATCCAAAAAACACTCGATCGGCACCAGAGGGTACCGATCGAGTGTTTTGTAATCAGAAGAGACACCCTTATTTGAGGGGATCGATAATGGTGACCGTAACCTCTTTTACTACGCGGCTCTCGCCCATGTAGTTACCTTTGCTGGCGATGAACGTGACGGTGTAGGTACCCGGCTTGGTGTAGGTGCACGTGTAGTCGGAAACATCATTCGAGAAGGCTTTGATGTTCTCGCCTTGATCGGGATCAATGAGGTTCAGCGAGGTGGGTCTCATGAACACCCACTGATCGATGGGCGCAAACTTACCGGCATTGAAGCCCTGAAAGGCGATGTCGGCTCCGGCAATTGCATTTTTGTCGGTGGAGAGTCTCACAATTGCGTTTTTAGCAAGGTTGTGTACATACGGATCGTCTTTATGCTCATCGGTAGTCGAAAAACAAATCATACTCATCTCCTTGAAAGTCAAGGTTTGCGTCTCGTATCCGGTGAGTTTTACCTCGATCGAAGGATTGACAAAGTAGGTACGCATGTTTTTCGCCGGATCGTGATACAGGTGGATAGCAAAGGCGAAGTTACTCGCATACTTGGTGATGTCATACTGGTAGGTTTCGTACTTAGCCAACCGATTGGACTTATAGTCCAAGGTGTTCCAGCCCTCGTAGTTGCTGCTGGCAATGGCACTGATGGTTGCCCTGTCCTGCTCCGCATTATCGCCCGTCAGCCCCTTGAAGGAGTTGCTTATGATCAGGTCCAAGTTGCGCACGGCCGGATCGGCATCACCATATTGTTGCTTCAGATCGACGCGAAACTTGCACGATTCAATATCTTCCATCGCCACCGTTGTGCGGTCTTTGTATTTATATTGGTGTCCCGTGCTGCCATTCCATACGGTGAGGTAGTCGGAATTACCCTCAAAATTGAAGGTCACCGGCTCTCCCGTGCGGTAGGTATTGTTCGAGGCAAGAGTGACTGCGAAGTTGATCTTTTCATAGATTTCGTCGTGTTCACACGACATAGCACCAGCCGTCAGCAACAGCATGGTTGCGATATAGAGTCCTTTTTTCATACGTGTCATAGTTTCTACCACAGCGGGTTTTGTTTAAGCAATTTGTTTACTCCGAGTTCGGTCGACGGGATCGGCAGATAGATATGCCGTGCCTGTACACTGGTGCCTGTTTCTGTGGCTCTGCGGCTGGTGTTGGCGTCCTTGCTCCAACGCTTGTCTGTCGCTAATTTCGCATAACCGTTCATCGCCTCAACAAAGATACCCCAGCGAATCAGATCCCATTTGCGCAATCCTTCAAATGCCAATTCACGTCCACGCTCGTTGCGCACAAAGTTTTGGAATTCCTTGTAGGAACCCACAGCGCCAAAGTCCACGGTTTGGATACCGGCACGATCACGCACCCGTTTCACACAGTCGTAAGCCTCCTGTGTGGGAGCCCCTTTCGACTCGTTCACCGCCTCGGCGTACATCAGCAGCACGTCCGAATAGCGCAGGATCGGGAAGTTGATGGAGGTGTAGAGTTGCTTTGCGATCTTGTGCCCTTCGTAGACGGCTTCTCTGCGCCATTTACCCGCATTCCGCGCACCAACAGCAGCTGAAGGATCATCAAACGAAGAGATCTTGTCGTAGTTGTAGGGCGTTTTGTCTACACTGGGTCGGAAGATGTATAGACCCGTAGCATTGTCTTTGCGTCCCGCATAGTTATACGGAGGCATGTTCCACTCTTGACGGGCATCAAGTTTTGCTTTGTTCTCCGTCTCTTCGGGCGTACGGTCGTAGGTGTAGTAGAGATCCCACAATTTGAGCGATCCGTTGTACATGGCGTAGGAGTAGTTGCAGTTCCACTCGTTGTATTTATTGTCGCCACTGGTACTTTGCAGACCGATCATATCACCGATACGTCCGTTCGACCACATCTGTGCATTCGTGCGGTCACCAAGGAACTCGGCCTCCCACATCGACTCGTTGCTGCTGCGATCGTAGGCATCGGAAATCATATTGATGAACACCTGCGCGTAACTGGGGTTAAGTTTTACACGGCCGTCAGCCACCACCTGTCCGGCCCAGTAAGCAGCACGCTCATACATAGCCTTGCTGTCCACGCCTTTGACCGTAGCACCGGCCGTGAAGAGATAGACGCGGGCTAAGATACCTTCGATTGTCCGTTTGCTGATGCGCGAGGGGGCATTGTCGAGTTTGTCGTCAAACGACTTCCAAGCCTCTTCCATCTCCGAGACGCACCATTTCAGCACGTCAGTCTGCGGCGTGGCGGCCAGATGCACGTCGTCGGGTGTGAGGGTCGGCTTCGTGCGCAGTGGAACATTGCCCCACGCCTGTGCCAACAGGAAGTGATAGTAAGCACGCAGGAAACGCGCTTCGGCATAATTTCTTCCATCCTTATCCAACTCCTTGTCGAATTGCGGTGATGTGAGAGCCTGCATGAATTCATTGGCATTTTTGATGCCGGCATAGAGCATGGTCCATGCAGAGTAGACATAAGGATCACTGGAGTTGTGGTTGTACCAATAGACATAAGCACCGTTGTGCTCGCGGTTCTGGTAGCACAAATCGTCCGTGTTGGAGATCATCAGGGAGTAGTAATTACCATACAACTCCTCGTTGTTCAACGCCCCGTAAACGCCGGCAAGTCCGTAGGCAACCTCTTTCTCGGTCTTATAAAACTCATCCGAAGGAATGATCTGCGGCTCCACGTCCAAAAACTCGCACGCCGTTACGGCAAAGCACGTCGCCGCCAAAACTCCTAATCTATATATTTTTTTCATATTCATACGTTCCGATCAATTAGAATGTGATATTTGCACCTGCCGTGATACCGAATGTGCGCGGATAGGCCGACCAGTCGAATCCGGGGGTCAGCACCGAGTTACGTGTCGATACTTCGGGGTCGGGACCGCTATAATTTGTAATCGTACAGATGTTGTCCGCCGACACGAAGATGCGCAGACCACTGATGTGGAGTTTGCGCAGGGCTTTGCTTGGCAGGTTGTAGCCCAGCGACACATTTTTCAGTCGCAGGAAAGAGCCGTCTTCCACCACGCGTGAGGAGTACACCTGACTGCCATTGGCATTGGCACGCGGGATGTTACTGGTGGGGTTGGCCGGTGTCCACCGGTCGTTGAATGAGGCTTGCTGGTTGGTGTTCTTCACACGTCCCGTTTCGAAGACCAGTCGGTTGGCATTGAGGATGTCGTTGCCGTAGCTCCATGAGAAGAAGATATTCAAGTCGAAGTTCTTCCACATGAACGTATTGCCGAAACCACCCGTATGGAGCGGTTGTCCGCAACCAATGATCGTGCGGTCGTTCTCGTCGATCTTGCCGTCACCGTTCATATCGCGGTATTTCGGATCACCGGGTTGGATCTTATCCCGCGAATAGGTGCTCAGATAGGGCACGCCCGTTCTCAGCAGACTCCCGTCGAAATCTTCGGGTTTATAGGTGCCGTCGTAGAGGAATCCGTACATCATACCTGTCGGCTGCCCCACCTGCGAGATGTAAGGACTTTGGGCATTGAAAGTGGTCTCCCAAGCCACCGACGAAAGCAACGTATGCTGATTCGAGGTCAGAGCCATGACAGTATTCCGGTTGAAGGAGATGTTGAACGTGGTGTTCCACTGGAAATTACGAGTTTTAATGTTCACCGTTTCCAGCGAGAACTCGAAACCTTTGTTGCGGATCTGGCCGATGTTCATCATCGCCACGGTGTAACCCGACGAGGCGGGCAACGTAGCCGCCAGCAGCAGGTCTTTGGTGTCTTTGAGGTACCAGTCCGCCGTGATTTTGATGCGATCCGTGAAAAATCCCAAATCCATACCGACGTTATACTGTGTGGTGGTCTCCCACTTCAGATCGGGGTTGGCCATGTTGGTGATGTAGTAACCCGGTACCCGATCGCCATTGAACACGTAGTCGAACGAGCCGTTTGTGCCGGGATTCACCGTGATCTGCGAATAGTAGTCGTAGGGGGTCGAGGTACGGTTGTTACCCGTCTGACCCCACGAAGCGCGCAGTTTACCGTTCGACATCCATTTCGAATTCTTGAGCAGATTCTCGCGGCTGAAGTTCCACGACACACCCACCGAGGGGAAGTAACCCCAGCGGTGATCCTTCGCAAACTTCGACGAGCCGTCGGCACGGAACGAAGCCGTCAGGTAGTATTTGTATTTGTAATTATAGTTTAGACGGAACAACGCCGACATCATTCGCCAACTGTTGTAATAAGGCTTCACGGTCTGTTGCTCACCCGTATAGAGTCCGGCGAGACCCAGCGACTCAGAGGTGATCTTCGTTGCCATGATACCATCGTTGGTGGTGCTCTGTCCTTGGAAGGTGATACCGCCCAGCAGGTTGATGTTGTGGTTACGTGCGAAACGCTTGTTCCACGTCAACGTATTCTCATTCAACCAACTCTGCTGATCGCCCCAGTTGATGCTGCCATTCACGCCCTTGCCGCTCGGCGAACCGGGATAACCCGTGTAGGTCTCACTGCCGTTGAACTCTTCGCGACGACGCTTGTTGAAGACATAGCCACCCGTTACCCGAAGTTTCAATCCGGGGATGATGGTGTAGGTCAATGCCAAGTTGGCATTCATGTAATCAACGATGGTCTTGCGGTGCTCATTGGTGACGGTCTTCAACGGGTTGAAACGATAGTCGTTCGAGTTGTCCAAACCGGTGTCGACAATGTCGCCCATCAAGTCGTCCGATCCCGGAGGTGACACGGGGCGGTAGCCCCAGATCGAGTAGATCAACCAGCCCGATTGCGAGGCTGTGGTCTCGGCATCGGTGGGTGTTACTCCGTTGGTGATTGAGCGGGAATAGTTGGCACTTAGGTTGAGTTGCAACTTCTTGCCGATGGGCTGTGTAAGGTTCACCTTGCCCTGATAACGTTGGAAATTGGAACGTTGGATGATACCGTCCTGATCCAGAACCGACATGCCGACATTGTAGCGCGAACCGTTTTGGCCGCCCGAAAGCGAGATGTTGTAATTCTGTGTGAAGGCACTACGATAGACCTCATCCTGCCAATCGTACATTTTGTCGGGATGGCGGTAATTTTCGAGTGTGTATCCATCCTTGAAATAGGAGTTTGTCATCTCCGTAGGCGTGAAGAGTTCCTCTTGCAAACTCACAAAATCAAACGGATTCATCAGATTCATCTTGTTGGCAATCTTATTGACCGTGAACGAGGCGTTGAAGGCGACCGTAGGCCGGCCCTCCTGTCCTTTTTTGGTGGTGATGACGATCACACCATTGGCACCTCGTGCACCGTAGATGGCTGTGGATGAGGCGTCTTTCAAAATGTCGATTGACTCGATGTCGGCCGGGTTCAAAGCCGTTGCAAAAGAACTCTCCGAGGGAAATCCGTCGATGATATACAACGGAGCATTGCTCTGTGTGAGTGAGTTACCACCTCGAATGGTGATGTTGGCCTCTGCGCCTAACGCACCGTCACCCGTGGTGACAACTACGCCTGCGACACGTCCGCCCAACGCTTGGTCGAAGGTGGTGACATTGGATTTCATGATGGTTTCCAGATCGGCTTTTGCCACCGATCCCGTCAAGTCACGACGGGCTGCCGTACCGTAACCGATGCTGACTACTTCGACAGCACCGATAGCAGAGGCTTCCTCATTCATTTTGACGTTAATAACCGTACGCTTACCCACATTCTCTTCGACGGTCGTATAACCCAGATAAGAGAACTCAAGGGTCTTGGTACTCGCGGCTGCAATGGAGTAATTACCTTTGCTGTCTGTCGCAGTTCCTGTTTGGGCATCTTTGACCATCACTGTCACGCCCACCAGTGGCACGCCGTTGCTGTCGACAACGCGACCCACGACCGTGTTTTGCGCAAATGCCGATGCCGATGCCGAAAGCATCAACGTCAACATGAGGACAAATTGTAGAAGGATTTTTCTCATATAGTAAAATTAGGTGTTAGTTGGCTTGGTTGGTTTTTAGTTTCAACTCTACGGGTTGCCCATTTAGGCAAGTCACCGTGAGTGTGGTTGTTGCATTGTCATTGCTGATTGCGACGGCCGCGTTCGGTGTCACCGCCGACCATACGCCCTTCAACTTCACCGTCTTCACAATCGGCTGACTCTCCTGCCGCGTGGTGTAGGTCTTCTCGGTAAGTCCCAAATCGGGGGTGCAGATACTCATTGTAACGACCCCGCTTGCGTCGGTGCGCTCCATGACGATGGTCTCCTGCGTGACGGATTGTACCAACCCGTCGGCGGTGTAGGTATTGAAGCAGACGTAGCCCGTGATGCCGGTGGCTAAATCTTTCACCACATGCGCCGTGTCGTCTTTGCGCAACACTTCGTAGGTGTCTTTGCGGGCAAATTTACCGATCTCCTTGTTGGAAGGTTGGATGTAGACCGCGTATTCATAGGCAGCTTGTTTGGGTGCCGTGCCATGGGAGAGATAGGCTGTGACGAAATTGCCCGATCCGGTTTTAATTTTTTGATCGTTGGGCGACTCCTGCTGCTGTTTCACCACCGTCACGTTCTCTGCATTTTTCACCACATAGAAGTTGCCTTTGGTGTCGGAGAGCATCAGTCGGTCAACATTCTCTTTGGCGAAATCAAGCGGGAAGTTGGTGTAAACCTGTCCATCGATCTCGACCTCCTCCGCCGGCGCATCCAAACGCAATTGATAGAGTGTTGTCTCGGTGGGATAGGTGGTGTTATCGTTGTCGATACCGCTGCCCAAAAATACAAGGCGATTATCGAAACAGAAGATCGTTTTGTAGGCCGTAGCCCCTTTTGTGAAGGTCGGACGCCCCCCCTCCACAAAATGGAGTGCCAGTACGCCGTTTTGTCCCTCCAGTGAGGAAGCACCCGAAAAACGCTCCGGATTACGCTCCATCAACGTCCCTTTCTGCGGGCTGTTCAACTCCTCGAAAGGCAGGTGAATGGTGGTTGCTCCCGGCACCCGATTCCAATCCCAGCCCTCTTGCGAGAAACCGCTCTCCTTTGCCGAAATGGGATTTCCGGTGCCGATGATCGGAGCCGAACCGTAACTTTGGTAGCGGCCGAAGCGATTGTCTTTGGTGTAGATCTCCGAGCCCCAAACATCCGTATTAAAAGCCTTGAGTGTCACCATCCAGTTGTCGCGACGATGGATGCCCACCGCGCCGTAGTTGTAGACAAAGAAGCCTTGCGGGGCATTGGCCGCCGAGATACCCTCTTTGCGGAAGAGTGCATTCATCTGTTTATCTGTACCATTCAGACGCAGAAAGTCACCCGCCAATTCGGGATCAACATTCCGACCGCTGCCCGTCAAATCACCCAAGGCCGCGAGGTATCCGAACGCATTGACATCGGGCACAGGAATCGCTCCGTTGAAAGGATGCCGTCCGGCCAGCCCCAGCCCCCAATCCTTCTGATTCGTATAGTTGCGCAGGGTTTGCAGAGCCAGTTTGAAGGTGCGGCGCGCCGCTTCCGAAATCACAAAATCGGTACCCGCCGTCATGTTGCAATACTCGCCGACGGCCGCAAAAGCACCTGTCGAATAGGCCGGATACAGGCCGCCATGATGGAACGTCGTGCCATCGGGTTTGATTCCTCCGATGGTACCGGGCGAGAAACCCAGACTCCCCGAAAGCCACACGCCCAACCCCTGCATCGCACGGTATTGCTCCGCCTCTGTGGGCAGCATCATCGCACTGATAACCTTCGACTTGAGCAGCGTATGCCACGTATCTAAGAGTTCATCGCGCCCATATACATAGGGTTTGCGGGTCTCGGCCAAACCACTCCAGTAAGCGAGTACTTTGACATACTCTGCGGTTTTGCCGCGCTTGGCGATTTCGTCGCGCATGAGCCACATTGCATCATAGAGTTTGCGAATCTGGTAGCCGTAATGGTGGTTCGTACCGGTGCCGCTACCGAAGGCAAAGCCCTGATCAATAGCGTGGTCGAAGACCAAAAAGAAATTATCCACCTGCTTCGGATCGTCCATCACATCCCGCGCCAAGGCAAATCCGTAGAGCATTTTCTCTATGTCGTTTTCGCGCAATTCACCCCGCGAACGGTTGCTTTCATCGTCACTGAGCAACGGGGCTCCTATCACTCCGCCCTGCTCTGTACGACGGATCTTGGCCGCCTCAAATGTTTTCAGCGCATTGGGAACAATTGTACCTTTTATATAGTTGTCGCTCGACATCGAATTGCGCACCACCTCCGTCAGACGGTTGGCGACCTGCGCAAGCATTGCCTTCTGCGCCACCGTGGGCTCGGCTAAAGGTGTTTCGTATTGATACTGCTCCCACTCCCACAGGCGCGCCCAATGCCAGAGTTCGCGCGTGAGGTTGCAGTTGTTGTCGGGAATTTGCTGGTCGGGGGTGATCTGCGCATGCAACGGATCCTCGGAAAGAGTCAGCCGGTCGATGAATATCTCCCCTTGATCCACCCCTTTGGGCGTATCAATCACCAGCCGTGTGATCTGCTTCGAGGAGTGGTCGCCCGGCATGTCGTTGTATTTGATCCAGCAGGCACGCCAGCCCGTGAAATCCATGTTAAAATCGAAATAATAGGTGACCACGCCCGTTGCCGTTTGAAAATTAAAACGCAGGGGGGTTGCGACAGCTTTCGTGTTGTAAATCCACAGCATGATACCTGTGTTTTTCGCATTGAACGACTTCATCAGTTGGACATAGTCTCCGAAGGTGAGTGTCGCGGGTCCATCCCAACTCCAACGAAGCGATTTCTCGCCATCTTTGTAGTGCGCAGCACTGAGTTCGATGCGGCTGTTGTCCGAACACTTGAAGGTCGTCGGAAGCGTTGTTTCAAAATCTATTTTGGCATCAATGGCTGCAAACGAAAATTGAACAAAAGCGATCAACAGGATCGAAATGGCTGATATTCTGAACGTAGGTCTCATAATTTGGTTGTCAATGTTGGACAAATATAACGAATATTTTGGATAACCAGTATGAAATTATAAAATAAAATTTAACTGCCTGATGGTCAACCAAAAATATTTATTAATAAAATAGACGTTATTAAAAACTATTGTTTTATCCAAAAATAATATATCTTTGTAACGAATACGTTCATTTTTGAAATTGGAAAACCAATATTATTAACCATGAAACTGATACCAAACTTCTTAATTATCAACATTGTAACATTGTGTGTTTCGTGCTCCGCGACAGAACCTCGTGCTACGATCATTGATGAAAATGTAGCTATTGCCGAACAGCAGATCGGAAAATTAGTAAATGCGAGTGAATCAACCGGAGCGGTGCGCATTCCTTCGACCTTCAAAAACGGGGAGGTCGTCTACGTTCCCACCGATGATTGGGTGAGCGGTTTCTTTGCCGGCACGCTGTGGTACATGTACGAATTAACGGGTAATGAGAAGTGGGCGGACGATGCACGTCGTCACACCGAGATCCTCGATTCGGTGCAATACCTCCAATGGCATCACGACGTGGGTTTCATGATCTACGACAGTTATGGTAACGGCTTGCGTCTGAAAGACATAGAGGCCTACAAGAAAGTAATCGTCACCACAGCGCAGTCGCTCTCCACGCGGTTTCGTCCGGCACCGGGAGTACTCCAGTCGTGGGATGCCCATCGCGGCTGGCAGGGCGAGCGGGGTTGGCAGTGTCCGGTGATCATCGACAACATGATGAACCTCGAATTGCTCTTCAAGGCCACCGCACTCAGTGGCGACTCGACCTATTATAATATAGCGGTGTCCCATGCCGACCGCACGATGAAAGAACATTTCCGTGCAGACAACAGTTGCTACCACGTGGTAGACTACGACCTCACCACGGGTGAGGTGCGCGGCCGGTGTACGGCGCAGGGCTATGCCGACGAATCAATTTGGGCGCGTGGGCAGGCTTGGGCAATTTACGGATACACCATCTGCTATCGGGTGACCCAAGACAAACGCTACCTCGACCACGCACTGAAGGTGTGCGAGATGATGTTCAACAACAAAAACATGCCGGAAGATCTGGTCCCCTATTGGGATTTAGACGCTCCGAATATCCCCAACGAACCGCGTGATGCCTCGTCGGCAGCCATTATTGCCTCGGCACTCTACGAACTCTACACTTATACTAAAGAGGCCGATCTCAAAGCCAAGGCCGACAAGATCATCGAGTCGTTGTCCTCTCCTGCATATCGTGCGCCGGTAGGCGAGAATGGCGGATTCCTGTTGATGCACTCCGTAGGCAGTGTCCCGCACGGCAGCAACATCGACGTGCCACTGAACTATGCCGACTACTATTTTCTGGAAGCACTGGTTCGCAAAGCAAAAGTAGAAGCCGAAAAACCGCTATCATAATTCAATATGCGTAAAATAGCCCTATTTGTCGCCGTATTTCTCTGGACAGGTCTCGTATCTGCACAGACTCCGAACGAGGTTTCCGATCCGCACATTCTCTCGTTCGAAGGATCTGTTGCTCCGTTAGAGGCGGTGAGCAGCGGGAAAATCGCATGCTCCGATGCGCACTTCAAACACGCTACGCAGTCGGCACAGTGGTGCTGGCGCAAGCGGGGTGCGCAGGTACGGATCGCACAGCCGATCGGCTATCTGGCCGCAAATCCCAACCCCAAAGAGACTTCAGTCTCCACTTTTCTGTTTTGGGTCTATGCGCCCCGACCTTTGGAGGGCTCCTTGCACTTCGAATTTCGCAAAGCCGGCAAACGCTGTGCGTGGTTCGACTACGGGCTGTCGTTCACCGGTTGGCGCGGTGCATGGGTGGCTTTTGACCGCGACATGCAAGGCACTCCCGTGGAGGGCATGGACGAACTGGTCATCACCGCAAATTGCCCTGCGGGCGAACTCTACTTCGACCATCTGATCCTTTCGTCGTTTCAGGATGTGCGCCAGCATACGGCCGATTTTCAGGCACCTTTCATCAATGCGGCAACCAACAGTCACTGGCTGATTCTGCTGCGTTCGTGGCACAACAAGTTGGAGGTGCCGATCGAAAAGAGAGTCAGCGCAACACAGCAAAGCAGCATGGATAGCATCGAGAACCGCTTGAGCCGCCTGTTGCTCAACGGCAAAAAGATCAAGTCGCTGAAGAAATTACGCACCTTATACGAAGGTTACGACCTGCGGGAAAATACCGACGGCACGTTGCGCGGAAAACCAATCTGGTTTGTGCGCTACGCCGAAGCCTACATCAACCTCGGACATACGGACATTAATAAATTATATAATAAAAACCGACAGACGTTGCGCCAATGCAACGATTTGCTCTACGACATGGCCGTGGCCTATCACGGCACAACCGACAAAGCTTCGCGTGAGGAACTCGCCACGCTGTATGTGCGCCTCACCCGCCACCTGCTCGATCAGGGCTTTGCTGCCGGTAGCGCACAAGGCACATTGCACCATTTGGGTTACAGCATGCGCAATTTTTACACCGCTCCGGTGCTCATGCGTGAGGTGCTGCAAAAGGCCGGCCTCTTACACGAAGTGCAACAGGCCATGGAGTGGTTTTCAGGTGTGGGTGAGGTGAAACTCAAACCCAAAGAGCGCGGCATTGACATCGATGCGTTCAACACCTCGCTCATCGGCCGTCTGGCAAGCATCCTATTGCTACCCGACTCCCCTGAGAAGGTTGCTTACCTGCAAGCCTTCTCCCGCTGGGCTGACAATGGTTACAAAATTGCGGAGGGCACAGCTCCCTGTTTCAAAAGCGACGGCACCGTTTTCCACCATCGCCACCACTACCCGGCCTATGCAGTCGGCGGATTCGATGGTGCGGTGAATGCGGTGTGGCTGCTGAATTCGACCGACTTCAGCATCAGCCACGAGAGCCATGCCATCCTCAAGCGGGCTCTGTTAGAGATGCGTTTTTACTGCAACCAGACCACCTTTCCCTTGGCTTTGTCGGGTCGTCATCCCGACGGAGAGGGTGCGTTGATTCCGTGGCATTACGCTCGGTTGGCCGAGGCAGGAACGCCCGACGGCAAGCAACCCCTCGATCGCGAATTGGCTGCGGCCTACATGCGCCTTACGGGTTCGAATGATCGGCAAAGCCGGCAGTTTGCAGCGCAAGGTATTGCGCCCGAGAAGAGCCCGGAGGGCAATAGAACGTATGGCTACAACGCCTCGATGTCGCACCGACGCGGGGATTGGTTGTGGACCATTGCCGGACACAGCCGCTACTTGTGGGCTGCCGAGATCTATCAGGGTGCCAACCACTACGGGCGTTATCTGACTCACGGCAGCACCCAATTATTGGGCAACGGAGAGCCTGTAAATGCGTTCGATAGCGGATTCCGAAAGGACGGCTGGGACTGGTGTCACATCCCCGGCACAACAGCGGCCATACTGCCTATGGCACAGATGCGTGCCGATATACGCAACGTCGACACCGTGTCGGGCTACGAGGAGATGCTCCTGTCCGACGAGTCGTTTGCGGGTGGCGTCAGCCACGAAGGCCGTAATGGGTTATACGCCATGAAACTCCATGAACACGACAAATACAACGGTTCGCTGCGTGCCCGCAAATCCTATTTTCTGTTTGACAATCGGATGGTTGCCTTGGGTTCGAACATCGAAAATGCACTACCCGACAGGGAGGTGCATACCACGCTTTTTCAAAACCAACTCGACAGCCTGCTGCCGCCCATCGGGGTGAACGGCGAGCAGGTGTGTGCATTTCCCTACGATCGTACGCTCCCGGGCGGTGTGCTGGTAGACAACCTGCACAATGCCTATTTTGTACCACGCGGAGAGTTGCACGTGAAGCGGACACTCCAGCATTCGCTCGACGAGGAGACCGATCGTCCTACGCAACATAACTTTACCACAGCCTACCTCAATCACGGAACGATGATTGATAACGGCTCGTATGAATACCTGACGGTCGTCCACGCCAGTGATGCGGAGATCGCCGCCTACACCTCGAAGCTGCCTTACAACGTACAGGAATGTACGTCACGTGCTCATATTGTCCGTGATCTGCCGACGCAGACCGTGGCTTATGCCCTCTTTGAGGCAGGTGCTGTGCAGGACAAGTTGCTGTTGGAGGTGTCGTTACCCTCGCTGGTGATGATCAGCGGCACGGATAACGAAAAGACGGTGAGTGTCTGTGATCCGGATCTGCATCTCTACGAAGGTGCGAGCGACGAGGTCTTCGACGCACAAGGAAAGCGCACCGAACGCAGCATCTACTCGCGCACGTGGATCAATAACCCCTCGGCGGAATCACAACTATCCATCACCCTGCACGGGCATTGGCAAGCGAACAGTCCAACGGCAGGCTGTCGTGTGGAACAGGTGGGCGACAATACGATGGTGACCTTCACCTGCCGCGAAGCCGCCACCCGCGAACTGAAATTGAGACGCTTAGAAACCAGATAAATTT
This sequence comes from Alistipes sp., assembly GCA_036659655.1. Classification (GTDB taxonomy): domain Bacteria; phylum Bacteroidota; class Bacteroidia; order Bacteroidales; family Rikenellaceae; genus Alistipes. The sequence goes on along the minus strand of JAVXCD010000009.1, from coordinate 6,447 downwards.
GCCATGAAACTGCAAAAAATCATTCCAGCCACGGGATTTCTGTTGGTCTCGTGTGCCACGGCCACAGCCGAAGAGTTGCCCAATGTGATTTATGTATTTCCCGATCAGTTCCGCAACAGTTCGTTGGGATTTTGGGACACCAAGGAATACGTTTCGCAGGTGGGCTGGCGTGCCGACCCCGTGCTGACTCCCAACCTCAATCGGTTTGCCGACCAAGCGGTGGTGTTGAGTGATGCCGTCAGCACCTGTCCTCTGAGTAGCCCGCATCGCGGCATGCTCCTCACGGGCATGTATCCCGAACGGAGCGGCGTGGTGCTGAATTGCATGTCGGAACGCCCCGAAAGTTCGCTTCGTGAAGAGGTCGAATGCCTCGGTGATGTGTTTCAGGCTCAAGGCTATAACTGCGCCTACATCGGCAAACTACACGTCGATTTCCCCACAAAAAACAACCCGCAACATCCCGGCACCTATGTGAGTGAGGATCGTCCCGAATGGGACGCTTACACACCCCCCGCTCGTCGCCACGGATTCGACTATTGGTACTCCTATGGCACCTATGACGTGCACAAGCACCCTCACTATTGGGACAACGAGGGCAAGCGTCACGAAGTGGACGGCTGGTCGGTGCACCACGAAATAGGCAAGGCGATTGACTACATCGACAACGTAGGCAAGGTACGTGATCCGAAAAAACCGTTTTTCATGATGCTGGGCATCAATCCGCCCCACTCCCCCTACGCTTCGACCGAAGATTGCGAGGTGGAGGACTATAACCTTTATAAAGACAAATCTCTTTCGGCCTTGCTGGTGCGTCCAAATGCCGATACGACGATGCGCAAAGCAGCTTCCGCGCCCTACTATTTTGCCAATGTAACGGGCATCGACCGCGAGTTCGGGCGATTGTTAGAAGCCTTGCAGCAGGCCGGATTGACGGAGAATACGATCGTGGTCTTCACCTCCGATCACGGTGAAACCCTGTGCAGTCACGCTGTACAGGATGCGAAAAATTCAATCTATCGCGAAGCGTTCAATGTCCCCTTTCTGGTGCGCTATCCGAAAAAACTGACACCCCGCGTGGATAATCTACTACTCTCCTCCACCGACATCATGCCGACCCTGCTGGGTCTGGCCGGGTTGCAAACCCACATTCCGGCCAATGTCGAGGGACACGACCTGTCGTCGGTGCTGATGCAGGGTACCACGCAGACCGCGCGTCCGCGTGCCGCGCTCTACATGCGCAACCTCGATGGAAAGCGCGATGCCGAGGGGCTGGTGCGGGGATTTTTCCCGGCGGCTCGTGGCGTAAAGACCCAACGCTATACCATGGAACTCACCATTGATCGCCAACATCGCCTGACGGGCGTGCGGATTTTCGACGATCAGGAAGATCCCTATCAGATGCAAAATCTCAACCCTAAGCAGCACAAGGCTCTTTTCAAGGAGCTATGCGGCGAATTGGCCGTGGTGCTGGAGAGTGCCAACGACGTGTGGTATCGGGATAAAATACTCGCTGACATGATTCCATATAAAAAATAAACACCTAAATGATATGATGAAGAAAATTTTTGTATTGTTTGCATTGACGGTGATGCCGTTGATGTATTCGTGCCAAAAGACAGACGGCATTCGAGACGAGATCGACAATCTCAAGGATCGGGTGACGGCGTTGGAAGCACAAGTGAATAGCCTGAATAAGAACATCAAAGGGCTACATACACTGATGAAGGAATCGACGGTCATTGTGGGTGTCACTCAGACCGCCACGGGTTACATCGTGGAGTTGAGCGACGGCACACAACTACCGATCATTCTGGGCGAACAGATCGAAGCCCTCGTACCCATCATGGGAATCGATGCGCAAGGCTTCTGGATTTTCAGCCTCGATAACGGCAAGACCTTCCAGCAACTCAAAGATGCTGCGGGGAAGCCTATTCCGGCCTTCCCGAAGTACGGTGAGGGTCACGAAGAGGGTGCGGAAGGCATCACTCCGATGTTGAAAGTCGATGCCGAGGGCTACTGGTTGGTGAGCTACGACGGTGGTAAGACCTATGCACGTCTGCTCGATGCGGCCGGTAAGCCGGTGAATGCGGTGGGTGGCAACACGTCGATCAGTTACAGTTCCTTCTTCAAAAACGTGACCTACGATGCCGCCAAGGGAACCCTTGCGATCGAGTTGCTGACCGGACAGAAGTTGACACTCAACGTCAAAGACACCTTCAGCCTGAAGATCCTTGCGGAAGGTGTGCAACCTTTTACACTGGGCGAAATCCGCAACTTCGAGGTACAACAGACGGGGGTCGAGAGTGTGGTAATCAAAGCCCCGGAGGGTTGGACAGTCGCTCTTTCCGAGATGGAGTTGTCGGTGACGGCTCCCGCGATGGCAAAAGCCGACTACGAAGCAGCGATTCAGTTGATCCTTGTGTCACAAGAAGGCTACCTGCGCACGGTAACGCTTCCCGTCAAATTACGGAATCTCCTTCCCGATGCCAACGCATGCCAAACATGGAATGACTTCAAGACCAAGTCGGCCGCCAATGTGCTGGTTGATTTCTCGTATGCCGGATACAAACACGGTGAGCAGGCCATTCCCGAAGCAGCCATGTGGGGCTATAAAGTTTTTAATGTGCGCGATTTTGGTGCTATTCCCGACGATAAGATCTCAGACCGCCAAGCCTTCATCAAGGCAGCCGCAGCCGCTAAGACCAACGGCAGCGGTGTGGTTTACTTCCCCAAAGGTCGCTATATCTTGCACGAGGCGGCCGACAATGTCGGTGGCCAGAGCGAACCGATCATCATCACCATGGGCAATCTGATTCTAAAGGGGGATGGTCGGGATGTGTCGATCATCGAGATGACCGATCCCAACCTGCCCACAAATCCGGCGATAATGTACAGTTCACCGGTGATGATCAACATCAAACATAACAGCGACGTGTCGCCCCTGACAGACATCACAGGCGATGCGGCGAAAGGGACCTTTGCCGTGGAGGTTGCCTCTACAACCGGCATTCGCAAAGACGACTGGGTCTGTCTGAAGTTGGTAAACAACGATCCTGCACTCATTGCGCAGGAGTTGCAACCCTATGAGACCAATGCCGGCATGGTCAATCTAAACAATGTCGGAGTGCAGGTAAACGACTACCACCAAGTGAAGTCGATTGATGGCAAAAAGATCACCTTCTATGAACCTTTGATGCACGCCGTAGAAAGCAAGTGGGGATGGAAGATCTGCAAATATCCGCATTACGAAAATGTGGGTGTCGAGGATCTGACCTTCGAAGGACACAGCAAAGCCGATTTCAAACACCACGGATCATGGGAGGACGACGGGGCATACAAGCCCATCAACCTGATCCGCCTGACCAATTCGTGGATGCGCCGCGTGCGTTTCAACAACGTCAGCGAGGCTTCGTCTATCGTGAACTGCGCCAATGTGTCGGTGATGGATGTGATCATCGAAGGAAATCGCGGTCATGCGGCTATTCGTTCGCAGGGCTCTTCACGCGTATTTATCGGTAAGGTGATCGATCGTTCCGACGGGCCCTTAGTCGATGGCGGTGCTTTCCGACAGGGAGCCGGTCAATACCACGCTTGCGGGGTGTCGAAACAAAGTATGGGTGCTGTGATCTGGAATGTGGATTGGGGCACGGATGCTTGCTTCGAATCGCATGCCACCCAACCGCGTGCCACACTCATCGACCGCTGCACGGGTGGCTTCATGGCATTTCGTCAGGGCGGTGATGCCGATCAGATGCCCAACCATTTGGCCGATCTTACCCTGTGGAATTTGAACGCCAAAACCGGAGCAGGCAGCAATTTCATTTGGTGGGACAGTGCTTCGCGATGGTGGAAATTTCTGCCGCCGGTGGTGGTTGGTTTTCACGGTGAGCAGACCTCTTTCGATGCCACTCAACTACTCAAGGAGGAGAGTCACGGGACAAAAGTCGAGCCCGAATCACTCTATGAAGCACAGTTGCGCCTACGTCTGGGATATGTTCCCGCATGGCTGAATACATTGAAATAGCAAAAAATAATAAAATAAAATAGAAGAACTATGAAAAAGATTTTAATGATGCTCCTGTTCGGACTCACGATCAGTTTGCAGGGGTGCGAGAACAACGACGATCTGTGGCGAGAAATCGACGACATTAAAAGTCGAGTGCAGGCACTGGAGACCCAAATCAAGACACTCAACAGCAACGTGGAGGCTTTGCAGGCTCTGCATGAGAGCGGTGCCACGATCACCAAGATCGAGCAGGCAGCCGACGGCACCTACACCATCACGCTCAGCAATGGCAAGGTGCTCGTGCTGAAGCAGGGTTCGGAAGCAACGGCGGTGCTGCCCATCATGGGTATTGATGCCGGTGGCTACTGGATCGTCAGCTACGACAACGGCAAGACCTTCGCCCAAATCATGGTCAACGGCAAGCCCGTGAAAGCGTCGGCTCAAGATGGTGTAACACCCAAATTCAAGGTAGACGACCAGGGTTTCTGGCTGGTAAGTTACGATGGCGGCACCACCTACGAACAGGTGAAAGACACTGCCGGCAAGCCGGTCAGCGCATTGGGATCGGGCACAGTGACCGACAAATTCTTCGAAAATGTCACCTACAAAGACGGCCTGCTCACCATTAAGTTGCTGGACGGAACGGAATTTTCCGTGCCTGTTGTAAGCAATTTCTATTGCCGCATCCTGACTCCGACCGAGGGCATACAACAGTTTACAGCCAGCCAGACCAAAACCTTCTCGGTGGAGATCAAAGGGGTGGAGAACACCATTCTCACACAGCCTGAGGGCTGGAGTGTGCAACTCTCCGCACCCACAAATGACGTAGCCACATTGACCGTCACAGCTCCGGCTGCGAGCACACGTGCCGCAGCAGACAGCAAGAAGGATCTCTCGATCCTTGCCACAGCGGGTTACTACGCCTGCATCGCCAAGATTCAGGTTGAACTGGGCGGTGAAGCACCTGTGGTGAAGCCGACCATCAGCGTGGTGAATTCGACGAGTGTGGTTCCCACAGCCACCGCCCTAACCTTTGAGGTCACCGCAAGCGCCGATGCAACTTCGTGGATGTATCTCTGCCAAACGGCCGATTTGGCTGCTCCCACAGCAGAGGTCGTTGCCACCACAGGCAAAGCCGGAACAGGAACAAGTGTCACCGTGGAGGGCTTGACGGCCGAGACGACCTATAAGATCTACGTGGTAGCCATCAAGGCTCCGGCCGTTTACAGCGAGGTGGCAAGTGCCGAGAATCGCACGATCGCCGCACCTGTGACTAGGGTTGACTACTATGAAAATGGTGTAACGATTAACGGCATAACATACAGTAAAACGACCGCCGGAGCCGAGCTGGTGAGCGACACAAAAGAGATCAATGCAAATGGTGTCTACTTCCTTGATCCCAAAGATGCAACGGTGAACATCACCCTCAAGGCCAATGGAAAAGGTGGCGTTTCCGATCTGGTGATTATCGGCCGATATGGCGATAGCAAGGCTGTTTGTAATGTGGTCGGTATTGTCTCAATGAGCGGTACAACAGGATCAGGTGTTGTATTGAAAAACATCAAATTAGATGCTTCCGGCTGGGCTAATTACATCTTTAACTTCGATGGAGATGTGGGTGCAACCTTTTCTCAATTTATCATTGAAGATTGTTTGATAGAGAGCCCGGCCGGCAAGCCGCTCTCCTATTTCAGCAAAGCGAGTGCTATTGACAAGATCGCGTTGACCCGGAATAAAATCCACATGAATGTTACAGCGGACGGAGGGGCAATAAACCTTATAAACCTCAGCGGAGGTGCAGTGTTGGCCAACAAACTGGGCAGTGTTGAAATTACGGATAATGTCCTATATAGCGAAACTTACGTAGCACGTGGTTTCCTCTTCAACATGGCCAACAAACCAAGTCCGAACCTGACGGTGAAGATTGCACAGAACACCTTTGTTAATTATGTAGGCAATCCCAATGGCTATGTTATGCTGGGTAGCATTAAATCGTTGAATATCAATGCAAACCTCATGTGGGCATCGCCAGAAAACGGACAGACCTCCTATCTGGGTAAATTCCAATCCGCAACCGTAGCAACCACGGATGCGACAGGCAATATTTTCTATGGTTTGAGTGCTCCCGGCAAATGGATGACCTTCATCGACCCCAATGTGCCGACAACGGGCGTTCCAACCTTGGACGTGTTGACGACTGATCCTTTTGTGGGCGGTACATTCGACACGGCGAAAGCGATATTTATTCCTGCAACGGCTTATGCCGCTTACGGATCAACCTTGAAATAAGAGGTTGTTTTACAAAAGTACGGGTCGGCAAATTTGCCGACCCGTACTTGTTTTATGGAGTTGTTTTGAAACTGTGGCTTAATGGTCAAAAAGAGACCTAAAATTGCCATAATCGTCTGAAATTTATAACTTTGCATCATTTATGATAAAAA
>JAVXCD010000008.1:0-20177 GCA_036659655.1 Alistipes sp. | reverse complement strand
GGTCGCAAAATCACTGTGCAGATTGTCCTTGCGACCTCTCGACCAGCTTGAGGAGCGAGTGGGATTGTGCGTGTTGTCTTTGCGACCTCTCGACAAGCTCGAGGATCGTGAAGTGTGTATTTTCTTTGCGACCTCTCGACAAGCTCGAGGATCGAGTGGGTTTGTGTGTGTTGTCTTTGCGACCTCTCGACAAGCTCGAGGATCGTGAACTGTGTATCCAAAGTCTTTGCGACCTCTCGACAAGCGTGTGGATATTTTCATCAACAGGAGATGCCGCTTGATCTATTATTAAATTTTGTGGAGTGTTCGCTTTTTTTTGTCGGAATACAGAAAAATCACTATCTTTACGTAACGTTTAATTGTTTTCTTAGAATGTTGATATCTATTATTTTACTTGGGGCTGTAAGCTTCATTCTTGTTGCCGGCTATTTGCTGGTGCGCAGTAGGCAATATACATTTCCCTTGTGGTTGTATGTGGTGGTGGCTCTCTTGTGTTGGTGGGCTGTTGCGGCGTATCCTCTGATCTTCTACGTGGAACGGCGAATCGCGGCCGACCGACCGGGGTATTGTGGCGAACTATATAAGCGGAAAATAGGGCTGAGTTGGCTTGTGCTGCTCTCGTCGTGCTGTGTGCAGGGTTTGCTCTCGCTCCTATTTGCTTCTGAGTCACAACTTGGCGTGTACGATGACGTGCCGGTTGTGTGTGCCCTGTTTGTCGGCCTTGTCCTGACGATTGTCCTGCTGACTGCAATCGAATTTATGGAGAAAAAGTTACAGTAGAAAAGATGCTTTTTGCGAGAAAACAAGGCGTTTGGGGCGGGAAACTCCAAACGCCTTGCCTAATTTAGTGTAACTTGCTCAATACTTGTTATTTGCATGTTTTGATATAAACTATTCTTATCTGCAATAAAAAACAATAAGAAAAAAGAATAGAAAACAATTGCAAAATGAGGTAAAATGCTGAAAAATCGGGGGTCTCAAGTGAAAAAAAAGGTGCATCTATATTGTAGATAAAATATTTTCACTACCTTTGCAGTCCATTTTGGACAATGGAACAAGAAATCGAGGGTGGAATTTCGGACTTAGACCGCAAGGAATGAGTTTAGACTGAAACCCTCAAAGAAGAGTAAATTAGTTATTTAAGGACAAAAACGGTTTAACAAAATGCCAACTATTCAACAGTTAGTAAGAAACGGTCGAGTGCGTCTGGAAGACAAAAGTAAGTCTCCCGCACTGGCTGCGTGTCCCCAACGCCGTGGTGTTTGTACTCGTGTATACACGACAACACCCAAGAAGCCGAACTCGGCAATGCGTAAGGTAGCACGTGTAAGATTGACCAACGGCAAGGAGGTCAACGCCTATATCCCCGGAGAAGGCCACAACTTGCAGGAACACTCCATCGTACTGGTTCGTGGCGGTCGTGTCAAGGACCTTCCGGGTGTACGTTATCACTTGGTGCGTGGTGCACTCGATTCAGCAGGTGTTGACGGTCGTCGTCAACGTCGTTCGAAGTATGGTACCAAACGACCAAAAGCAGGTGCCGCTGCTCCAGCAAAAGGCAAGAAATAAGTTATAAAACATTAATTAGCAAATTACAATGAGAAAAGCTAAGCCAAAAAAGCGAATTCTACTTCCAGATCCGAAGTTTAACGACTCCGAGGTGACTCGTTTCGTGAACAACCTTATGCTGGATGGTAAGAAGAGTATTGCTTACACCATTTTTTATGACTCTTTGGAGTTGGTGAGCAAGAAGATGAAGGATGCTGATAAATCTCCACTGGAAGTCTGGAAACAGGCTCTTGAGAATATCACGCCCCAAGTCGAAGTAAAATCGAAACGTATCGGTGGTGCGACATTCCAAGTTCCCTTGGAGGTTAGACCGGAGCGCAAGATTTCTGTATCCATGAAAAACCTTGTCCTTTACTCACGCAAGCGCGCCGGTAAAACAATGGCTGAAAAACTCGCAGCAGAGATAGTCGATGCCTATAACCAACAGGGCGCAGCATTCAAGCGCAAGGAGGAAATGCACCGCATGGCGGAGGCAAATAAGGCATTTGCACACTTTAGATTCTAAGAGGAGAAAGACAGATGGCAACAAGAGATTTACATTTTACTCGTAATATCGGTATCATGGCTCACATCGATGCCGGTAAGACTACCACGTCTGAGCGAATCCTTTTTTATACCGGTAAAACTCACAAAATCGGTGAGGTGCACGAGGGTGGCGCAACGATGGACTGGATGGTTCAAGAGCAGGAGCGCGGTATCACCATTACCTCGGCAGCAACCACTGCATTTTGGAACTACAAAAATCAGCAGTATCAGATCAATCTGATCGATACCCCGGGACACGTCGACTTCACGGTCGAGGTGGAACGCTCACTTCGCGTATTGGACGGTGCGATCGCAACGTTCTGTGCTGTGGGTGGTGTTGAGCCGCAGTCGGAGACTGTTTGGCGGCAGGCTGATAAATACAATGTTCCCCGCATCGGTTACGTCAACAAGATGGATCGCACGGGTGCAGACTTTCTCTCGGTTTGTGCACAGATCAAGAAACACTTCGGATCTTTGGCTCTGCCGGTGGTTCTGCCCATTGGTGCCGAGGATAAGTTGGAGGGTCTGGTAGACCTTATATATAATAACGCGATCTATTACAACGACGACAAAACCGTTCGCGATAACTTCGAAGTTAAAGAGATTCCCGCTTCCATGGTTGCTGAGGCAGCCGAGTGGCGTGCGAAACTCATCGAGGAGGTTGCGGCGACGGACGATGTGCTGATGGAGAAATTCTTTGAGGATCCCAATTCGATCACTCCGGAGGAGTTGATCGCTGCAATCCGCAAGGCAACCATTGCCATGAAGATTGTTCCGATGCTCTGCGGTTCGTCGTTCCACAACAAAGGTGTTCAGAAGTTGCTGGATTATACGATTGCATTCCTTCCCTCTCCGATGGATGTTCCCCCGGTAACGGGTACCAACCCCAAAACAGAGAAGCAAGAGGTTCGTGAGCCTTCGGAAAATGCCCCGTTCTGCGGCTTGGCATTCAAGATTGCTACTGATCCTTTCGTGGGTCGCTTGGCTTTCGTGCGTGTCTATTCGGGCAAACTCGATGCGGGTTCTTATGTGCTCAACACCCGTAGTAACAAGCGCGAACGCATCAGCCGTATCTATCAGATGCACTCCAACAAACAGAATCCGCTGGAGACGGTGGGTGCCGGAGACATTTGTGCTGCGGTAGGTTTTAAGGAGATTCATACGGGCGATACGCTCTGCGCTGAGAATGCGCCGATCGTGTTGGAGAAGATGACTTTCCCGGAGCCTGTGATTGGTCTGGCTGTTGAACCTAAAACGCAGAAAGATCTTGACAAGTTGGGTATTGCACTCGGCAAACTTTCCGAGGAGGATCCCACCTTTACGGTTCACACCGACGAGGATAGCGGCCAGACCGTGATCAGCGGTATGGGTGAGCTTCACCTCGACATTATCGTAGACCGTTTGCGTCGCGAGTTTGGCGTGGAGATTAGCCAAGGTGCACCTCAGGTGAACTACAAGGAGGCTTTGACCAAAACGGTTGCACACCGTGAGGTATTCAAGAAGCAGACCGGTGGTCGCGGTAAATTCGCCGACATTAGTTTCGAGATCGGGCCTGCAGAACCGGGTACAATGGGTCTTGTCTTCGTTGACGAAGTAAAGGGTGGTAACATTCCCAAAGAGTTTATCCCCTCCATTCAAAAGGGATTTGCTTCGGCAATGACCAACGGTGCTCTTGCGGGCTACATCATGGACTCGATGAAAATCACGTTGAAGGATGGTTCGTTCCACCCCGTCGATTCGGATCAGTTGTCGTTTGAAATCTGTGCTCGTAACGCTTATCGTGCGGCAGCACCTAAGGCCGGTTCGGTGATTATGGAGCCCATTATGAACGTTGAGGTGGTAACACCTGAGGAGAATATGGGTGATATTATCGGAGACTTGAACAAACGTCGCGGTCAGATCACCGGCATGGAATCCAAAGGTACGGCGCGTGTGGTGAAAGCCAAAGTGCCCCTGTCGGAGATGTTCGGCTATGTAACCGTTTTGCGTACGATCTCTTCGGGTCGCGCAACTTCTTCCATGGAGTTCTCACACTTCGAGGAGGTTTCTGCAAACCAAGCAAAGGATATTATCGAGAAAGCGAGTGGTAAACGTAAGGAAATAGAATAAGCAAAAATATGAACCAGAAAATCAGAATCAAGTTAAAGTCATTCGATCACAATCTTGTCGACAAGTCGGCAGAGAAGATTGTGAAGACTGTGAAGAGTACGGGAGCCATTGTCAGCGGCCCGGTACCCCTTCCGACACACAAGCAGATTTTTACTGTCAACCGCTCGACTTTTGTTAACAAAAAAGCCCGCGAGCAGTTCCAACTCTGCACATTCAAGAGAATTCTTGACATCTACTCTTCCACCCCCAAAACCATCGATGCTCTGATGAAACTGGAGCTTCCTTCGGGCGTTGAGGTCGAGATCAAGGTGTGATAGAAGTAACTCTTGAGAGAGGTATCTAATAGAAATATATATAGATATAACAAGATCACTTAATTTAATTAACAAACGTAATTCGACAAAAATGTCAGGACTTATTGGAAAGAAAATCGGAATGACTTCCGTTTACAGTGCCGAGGGTAAAAATATACCATGCACTGTCATTGAGGCTGGTCCGTGTGTAGTTACGCAAATTAGAACCGTAGAGAAGGACTCCTACGAAGCGGTTCAAATTGCCTATGACGACAAAAGTGAAAAGCACACCAGCAGCAGTTTGTTAGGACACTTCAAAAAAGCCGGTACTACCCCTAAGCGCAAAATGGCTGAATTCAAGGGTATGTCCGAAGTGACTCTTGGTGATACGCTCACCGTAGATCTGTTCTCCGAGGAGGATTGGGTCGACGTGACGGGTATCTCGAAGGGTAAAGGCTTCCAAGGCGTTGTGAAACGTCACGGTTTTGGCGGTGTGGGTGGTGCCACCCACGGCCAGCACAACCGTGCACGTAAACCGGGATCTCTCGGCGCATCATCTTATCCCTCACGCGTCTTCAAAGGCAAACGTTTGCCCGGACAGATGGGTGGTGATCAGGTTAAAATTATGAACCTGAAAGTTTTAAAGGTAATCCCCGAGAATAACTTGCTCCTTGTGAAAGGATCGATTCCGGGAGCCAAAGGTGCTTATTTAACAATCGAGAAGTAAAATGGAATTAGCTGTTTTAAACACACAAGGAAAAGAGACGGGTCGTAAGGTAGTCCTTTCAGACGCAGTCTTCGGCGTGGAGGCTAATGACCACGCTATTTACCTCGACGTAAAGCAATATCTTGCCGATCAACGTCAAGGAACTCACAAATCGAAACAACGCAACGAGGTTGCCGGTTCGACACGTAAGTTGAAACGACAGAAAGGTACGGGCGGAGCCCGTTCGGGTAGCATCAAGTCTCCTTTGTTCCCGGGTGGCGGTCGTATTTTCGGCCCTATGCCCCGCGACTATCACTTCAAGCTTAATAAGAAACTCAAGCAGTTGGCTCGTCGCAGTGCACTTACTTACAAGGCTCAGGCCGGCATCATCAGCGTGGTGGAACTCCTTTCGTTGGAGGCTCCTAAGACCAAGGCTGTGATCGCGCTGACCGAGGCATTGAAAGTAGCAGACAAGAAAGTGTTGATGGTGTTGCCGGATTCCAATCCGAATCTCCAGCTCTCTTGCCGCAATCTTCCTTATGTGAAGACGATCCTTGCATCGAACGTCAATACGTATGATGTGATGAATGCCTCTGCAATCGTGATGGTTGAGGGTGCTGAAAATGTTTTGAATGTAATGTTAGCTTAAAAAACGCAGAATCAAGATGGAAATTATTATTAAGCCGGTTTTAACCGAGAAAATGACGATTCAGGGCGAAAAGTTGAATCGTTACGGTTTTGTCGTTGATATCAGAGCGAATAAGCTGCAGATCCGTAATGCCGTAGAGCAGATGTACAGTGTTGTTGTTACAGATGTGAACACCGCGAGCTATATGGGTAAACTCAAGAGCCGTTTCACGAAGGCTGGTGTACTCGCAGGGCGCGCTAATAACTTCAAGAAGGCTATTGTCACCTTGAAGGATGGAGATAAGATAGATTTTTACAGTAATATCTAAAGAAGATGGCAGTAAGAAAGTTTAAACCTGTAACCGCAGGTACAAGACATAAGGTTGTCGGAACGTTTGAGGAAATCACTACAAACGTACCGGAAAAGTCGTTGCTTAGCGTAAAAACAAGCTCGGGTGGACGTAACAATACAGGTAAAATGACGGTCCGTTATATTGGCGGTGGTCACAAACAAATGTATCGCGAAGTCGACTTCAAGCGTGCTAAAGATGGCATTGCTGCAACTGTGAAGAGTATCGAGTACGATCCTAATCGTACAGCTCGCATTGCACTTCTGGTGTATGCTGACGGTGAGAAGAGTTACATCATCGCACCTACAGGACTCCAGGTGAATCAGACCGTGATGAGCGGTACAGGCGTTGCTCCTGAGGTTGGCAACACACTTTTTTTGAGTGAGATCCCGCTGGGAACCGTGATTCACAATATTGAACTCTACCCGGGTCAGGGAGCAGCTATGGCTCGCTCTGCCGGCTCGTATGCTCAACTTTTGGCTCGTGAAGGTAAATTCGCGATTATTAAATTGCCTTCAGGAGAGACTCGTATGGTACTCGTAACTTGTCGTGCAACGGTGGGTGTTGTCTCTAATACAGACCACAGCCTTGAGAGTGCAGGTAAGGCAGGTCGTGAGCGTTGGCTTGGTCACCGTCCACGTAACCGTGGCGTTGTCATGAACCCGGTCGATCACCCCATGGGTGGTGGCGAAGGTCGTGCATCCGGTGGTCACCCCCGTTCGCGTAAAGGTTTGTTGGCAAAGGGCTACAAGACTCGTAATCCTAAGAAGACGACCTCTAAGTTTATTATTTCACAGAAGAAAAAATAATTAAATAGAGTACATAATGAGCCGTTCATTAAAAAAAGGACCATTCATTGACCCCAAGCTCGAGTCGAGAGTTGTAGCTCAGTCGGGAGGCAATAAGAAGTCTGTAATTAAGACTTGGTCACGAGCTAGTATGATTTCGCCTGATTTTGTAGGTCAGACGATCGCTGTCCACAACGGAAATAAATTTATTCCCGTTTATGTAACTGAGAATATGGTAGGGCACAAACTCGGAGAGTTTGCTCCCACGCGTAATTTCCGTGGTCATGCAGGTAACAAGAAAAAATAGGTAGAAAATGGGTGCAAGAAAAGCAATAAGAGCCGAGAAATTCAAGGCCGAAAAGAAGCAGAAAGCGATAGCTATTATGCGTGATTGCCCAACATCTCCCCGTAAGATGCGTCTGGTTGCAGACATTATTCGCGGCGTTGAGATCAACAAGGCATTGGGTATCCTTCGTTTTTCCAAGAAGGAAGCATCTATAAGAATGGAGAAACTACTCAAGTCGGCAATTGCCAACTGGGAGACAAAGAACGAGGCCGAGCGTCTCGAAGATACACAGCTTTGTGTCAAGGAGGTCTTTGTTGATTGTGGTCGTATGTTGAAGCGTATTCAAGCCGCCCCTCAGGGTCGTGCTCACCGAATCCGCAAGCGTTCGAACCACGTGACTATTGTAGTTGACAAAATGGTAATCGTAGAAAAGAAGTAATCAAATGGGACAGAAAGTTAATCCAATAGCAAATCGTCTGGGTATTATCCGTGGTTGGGATTCTAACTGGTTCGGAGGTAAAGATTTCTCCGAGAAGCTGGTTGAAGATGCCAAGATTCGCAAATATTTGAACGTCCGTTTGGCAAAAGCAAGTATTTCGAAAATTATCATTGAAAGAACATTGAAACTCGTCACTGTCACCGTTTCGACAGCTCGTCCCGGTATCATTATCGGCAAGGCTGGTCAAGAAGTTGACAAGTTGAAGGAGGAGTTGAAGAAACTCACCGGCAAAGAGATTCAGATCAACATCTTCGAGATCAAACGTCCGGAGATTGACGCAGTCATCGTTGGTCAGAATATCGCCCGTCAGTTGGAAGGTCGCGTCTCTTACCGCCGTGCGGTGAAGATGGCTATCGCTTCAACGATCCGCATGGGTGCCGAGGGTATCAAAGTTCAGATCTCAGGTCGTGTTGGCGGAGCCGAGATGGCTCGCAGCGAGACCATGAAGGAGGGACGTATTCCGTTGCACACATTCCGTGCAGATGTGGACTATAGTCTCACCGAAGCTCTTACGAAGGTTGGTATCCTTGGTGTCAAGGTGTGGATCTGCCAAGGTACGGTTTACGGCAAGCGTGACTTGTTTGAGATCGCCGGCGCATCAGCACAGGCACCTACCGGTAGCCAGCGTGAGTTCTCGGATCGTCGTGGCCCGAAGGGTGATCGAGGAGATCGTCGCGGTCCGAAGAGACGCAATAATAACAGTAAGTAGGACCTTTTAAAGCATAAACGAAAATGTTACAGCCAAAAAAGACTAAATTTAGAAGAGTGCAAAAAGGCCGCATGAAGGGTATCGCTCAAAGAGGTAACCAACTTGCAACCGGCTCGTTTGCAATCAAAGCACTGGAATCCGCTTGGATTACAGGTCGTCAGATCGAGGCGGCACGTCAGGCTATCACGCGTTACATGAAGCGTGAGGGGCAGCTTTGGATCCGCATCTTCCCTGACAAACCGATCACAAAGAAACCCGCCGAAGTGCGTATGGGTAAAGGAAAAGGTAATCCCGAAGGATTCGTGGCGCCTGTTACCCCAGGACGTATTCTCTTCGAGGCAGAGGGTGTTTCGCTGGCCGTTGCTCAAGAGGCATTGCGTCTGGGTGCACAGAAACTGCCTATTACAACAAAGTTTATTGTAAGACGTGATTACGTTGAAACCACAATCTAAGAGAAAAAGATGAAAAGTGCAGAAATCAAGGATCTTTCAACAAAAGACCTGCAGGAGCGCATTGATACCGAAAAGGCTCAATACGAGAAGCTCAAGGTGCAACATGCAGTGTCGCCGGTTGAAAATCCTTCAATAATTAAAAATTCTCGCAGAGATATAGCTCGAATGCTGACAATTCTGCGTCAAAAGAACCCTAAATATTAATTACAACTATGGAAAGAAATCTTAGAAAAGAGCGTATTGGGGTGGTTGTCAGCAACAAAATGGAGAAAACCATTGTGGTTGCAGTAGCGCGTAAGGTGAAGCATCCGATCTATGGTAAGTTTGTCAACAAAACGACGAAATTCGTTTCGGAGTGCTTGGATGACACTTGCAAGGAAGGAGACACCGTTCGCATCATGGAGACCCGCCCGCTGAGCAAAACGAAGCGTTGGAGATTAGTACAAATCATTGAAAGAGCGAAGTAGTTATGGTACAACAAGAAAGTAGACTCATAGTAGCTGATAACAGTGGTGCAAAGGAAGTTCTTTGTATCCGGGTACTTGGCGGAACGAAACGTCGCTATGCATCTATTGGCGACAAAATCGTAGTGGCTGTCAAGAGCGCGACACCTTCGGGCGAAGTCAAGAAGGGTTCGGTTTCGAAAGCGGTCGTAGTTAGAACAACAAAGGAGATTAGACGTGCCAACGGTTCATATATTCGTTTCGACGATAATGCCGTAGTACTTCTCAATAACCAGGGTGAAATGCGTGGTACTCGTATATTCGGCCCCGTAGCTCGTGAGCTGCGCGACCAATATATGAAGATTATCTCTCTCGCACCTGAAGTATTGTAATATTAAAAACACACATTTCAGATATGTCAGTTAAATTACATATTAAGAAAGGGGACATGGTTTACGTCAACGCCGGTGATAACAAAGGTCAGCAGGGTAAAATCCTTGCGGTCAATGTTGAGAAGCAGCGTGCCATCGTGGAGGGCGTGAACATCTGCAAAAAGGCCATGAAGCCTAATGCGCAGAATCCTCAGGGTGGTGTCGTTGAAAAAGAAGCAGCGATCCACATTTCGAACTTGCAAATTCTCGACCCCAAAAGTGGCAAACCCACCAAGATCGGTCGCAAGAAGAATGCAGAAGGTAAATTAGTCCGTTACGCAAAACAGTCAGGGGAGGAGATCAAATAATGGCACACGTACCTACACTCAAGACACAGTATAAGGAGCAGATTGTTGCTGCCCTTATGACGCAGTTCGGTTACACCAGCGTTATGCAGTGCCCGAAACTGGAGAAAATAGTTATCAATCAGGGTATGGGTCAGGCTACTGCTGACAAGAAACTGATTGATGTTGCCGAGGCTGAACTTACACAGATCACCGGTCAGAAAGCCGTGCAGACGAAATCGCGTAAGGACATCTCTAACTTTAAGTTACGTAAGGGTATGCCTATTGGTGTGCGTGTAACACTTCGCAACACAAAGATGTACGAGTTCCTCGAGCGTCTGGTTGCGGTTGCACTTCCCCGTATCCGTGATTTCAAGGGTATCAACGAGAAGTTCGATGGTCAGGGTAACTATACGCTCGGCATCACAGAGCAGATCATCTTCCCGGAAATCGACATTGACAAGATCACGAAGATGTTCGGTATGGAGATCACCTTTGTAACGACAGCGAAAACCGACGAAGAGGGCTATGCGTTGCTCTGTGCTTTCGGTCTTCCATTCAAAAATGCTAAAAAGAACCAATAAGCTATGGCAAAAGAGTCAATGAAAGCACGCGAGGTAAAGCGTGAGAAGCTTGCAAACCGTTATGCACACAAGCGCGCAGAGATCGCCGCTAAGGTGAAGAGTGGTGAGATTGATCGTGAAGAGGCATGGGTTGCTCTTTCGAAACTTCCCCGCAACTCGAATCCGATCCGCCAGCACAACCGTTGCAAGATTACGGGTCGTCCGAAGGGCTATATGCGCCTGTTCGGTATCAGCCGTATCCAGTTCCGCGAAATGGCTTCGAACGGTCTTATCCCGGGTGTGACCAAGGCAAGTTGGTAGTTCTTCTTTGGTGCCGCGATTGTCGGCATTAGAGAATAAAGCAAGACAAAAAAGTTTGGATTTTGAGGGTGTGAGCCCGTGGGACGGATGTTCAAGTTGGACATGGTCGCGGAGAAATCGAAGCTAATAAGGGTGCAGAACCCAAGTAAAATAGTCACAATGTCGAGGAAAGTGCCGCCACAAGCGGTAACTTCTCGACGGAGGGACATTTGAAAGGATTAGGCACTTGGTTACAAAATCTCACAGCTGATGGCTCTGATGAAGTGCTACTTTCCAATTTCCGAACTTGTTTTGGAATGAATGGGAAGCGATACTTCTAAGGACAAACGGATGGCGAAACGAGTGAAATTTGTACAGATAAATGTTAGCACTTTCTATGCTGACATTATCTGTATTTTCGGAGCGGTGCCATAATTGTCTAAAAATTAGGGTGTAACTTATGGCTAATTGAGAATTTATGCGTATATTTGCGCACTTTTGTGCCTTTGTGGGTGTGCGTGAAGCATATATTGCAAGGGGTACAAGAAAAAACGGCAGATCGGTAGAGAAGACTAATATGAGTATAATTTACTGATTGTCAAGTAAAAACAAATTATTTTAATTATTAATTTTTAACTTTTAATTCATCATGACAGATCCAATTTCGGATTTTCTAACCAGAATTAGAAATGCAGTGAAAGCCAACCATAAAGTGGTTGAAACTCCTGGCTCAAAAATTAAGCAGGAACTCACGAAGATTCTCTATGAGCAAGGTTACATTCTTGCTTACAAATTTGACACCGACGAGAAGGGTCATCCTACCATCAAAATCGCGCTGAAATGGGACGCTGCGACCAAGACTAATGCGATCAAGAATTTGAAGCGTGTCAGCCGTCCGGGTCTGCGTCAGTATGTTTCGGTAGATGCAATGCCCCGTGTGTTGAATGGTTTGGGTATCGCTATCGTTTCAACATCCAAAGGTATTATGACTGACGCTGTGGCTCGTAAAGAGAATGTTGGCGGAGAGTTGTTGTGCTACATTTACTAATGAATTTAAAAAAACTCATACACAATGTCAAGAATTGGTAGATTACCTGTAAACTTGCCTGCCGGAGTTACCGTTACGGTATCTGCGGACAATGTGGTAAGCGTGAAAGGACCACTTGGGACACTGACTCAGAAAGTTGATTCAGATATTACCATTGAAGTCGGCACACACAAGGAGAAGGATTCCGATAAGGAGATTCCTGCTGTACTCGTGTCACGCCCGACGAACCAACCGCGTCACCGCTCGCTGCACGGACTGTATCGTTCGCTGATCCACAACATGGTTGTCGGCGTTTCGACTGGTTACGAGATCAAACAAGAGCTGGTCGGCGTAGGTTTCAAAGCCGAAGTAAAAGGCAACATCCTCGAGATGAGTCTGGGCTATTCGCACGACACCTATCTCATGCTTCCCGCGGAAGTTACGGCGATTGCTGTGACCGAGAAAAAGGGAAATCCCATCGTAACACTGAAAAGTTTCGACAAGCAATTGATCGGACAAGTGGCTGCGAAAATCCGCTCACTGCGTAAACCGGAGCCATATAAGGGCAAGGGTATTAAGTATGTAGGCGAACAGTTGCGTCGTAAGGCAGGTAAATCAGCAGGTGCTAAATAGTAAATAGTCGAGAATTATGTCTTTGAACAGAATAGAAAGAAGAGAGAGGATTAAGATGCGTATCCGCAAGATCGTTTGCGGAACGGCAGCACAACCTCGTATGACTGTATTCCGTAGCAACAAGCAGATCTACGTACAGTTTATAGATGACCTTGCCGGTGCAACACTGGCCACCGCTTCTTCCTTGGATAAGGAGGTTGTAGAAGCCGTTGCAGGTAAGAACAAAAGTGATGTAGCCGCCTTGGTGGGCAAACTTGCCGCCGCGCGTGCCACAGCCAAGGGTATTGCGATCGTGTCATTCGACCGTAACGGTTACCTTTATCACGGAAGAGTAAAACAGTTAGCCGATGCCGCACGTGAAGGCGGTCTTAAATTCTAAGCGAATATGTCAAATACGAACATAAAGAAAGTACGCACAAGCGACCTCGAGCTTAAGGACAGACTCGTAAGCATCCAGCGTGTTACTAAGGTAACAAAGGGAGGTCGTACATTCAGCTTTTCGGCAATTGTTGTCGTGGGTAACGAAAACGGTGTTGTAGGCTACGGTCTGGGTAAAGCATCGGAGGTTACAACGGCAATCGCCAAAGGTATTGAAGATGCAAAGAAGAATCTTGTAAAAGTTCCTATTATCAACGGAACAATTCCTCACAAACAGGAGTTCCGTTATAGCGGTGCTGAAGTGATGGTTCGTCCGGCAGCTCCCGGTACAGGTGTTATCGCCGGCGGTGCTATGCGTGCCGTGTTGGAGTCGGTCGGAATCAAGAATGTCTTGGCAAAGAGCAAGGGTTCGTCGAACCCCCACAACTTGGTGAAGGCAACCATCGGTGCTCTCTGCGAGTTGCGTGATGCTTACAGCATTGCACAGTTACGCGGCATCACGATGGATAAAGTGTTTAACGGTTAATTTTTAAGACAATGGCAAGATTGAAAATCACACAGGTTAGAAGTCGTATCAGCTCGACTGATCGTCAACGCAAGAACCTCGATGCTCTGGGTCTGAAGAAGATTAACCAGAGTGTGGAGCACGAAGACTCGGCCATCATCAAAGGTATGGTGGAGCGTGTCAAGCACCTCGTCGTAGTTGAAGAGGTGAAATAAGTTTAACAGAAAGAAGCAATTAAACGATGGAACTCAATAATCTTAAACCCGCAAAGGGTTCAACACACCACGATAAGCGTATTGGCCGTGGTGCAGGTTCGGGCCACGGTGGCACGGCTACACGCGGCAACAAGGGTGCTCAATCGCGCTCAGGTTACTCTCGTAAGTTAGGTTTCGAAGGAGGTCAGATGCCGCTTCAGCGTCGTCTGCCCAAATTTGGCTTCACTAACATTAATAGAGTGGAATTCAAGGCGATCAATCTTTCAACGCTTGAGGAGCTTGCTACCAAGAAATCTTTGAAAGAGATCACCTTCGAAACGCTCATCGCCGCAGGCTTTGTGTCGTCGAACGATAAGGTGAAAATCCTTGGTAACGGCACACTCACCTCTGCACTGACGGTCACGGCTCACGCATTCTCTAAGAGTGCCGAAGCAGCCATCACGGCAGCCGGAGGTAGTGTTGAAAAACTGTAAGAACCTAAGAACCAAAAATTATGAAGCAGTATCTTATTGTTGGTATCGTCTTTTTGGTGGTAATCGCTCTTTTGGCGACCAACAAGAAAGTAGTAGAAACGCTCAAGAATATCTATAAGATCGATGAGCTGCGCAAACGCGTGGTTTACACCATCGGTCTTATCCTGATCTATCGCTTGGGTAGTTTCATTGTAATTCCGGGTATCAACCCCAACGCCTTGGGCGAGGGGTCGGCACTTGCCAACCAATTGGATAGCAACGGCCTTCTGGGTCTGTTGAACGTCTTCTCTGGTGGCGCATTTGGCAATGCAGCCATTTTTGCACTCGGAGTTATGCCGTACATCACCGCCTCCATCATCATCCAACTTGCCGGTATCATGATTCCCGCCGTTCAGAAGTTGCAGAAAGAGGGTGAGAGCGGTCGCCGCAAGATGAATCAGTGGACACGTTTTCTTACCATTATCGTGTTGGTTTTGCAGGGTCCTGCGTATATCGCTAACCTGTATCACCAAGTCCCCACTGCATTTGTTTACGGTAATTCATTCGGCTTTGTTGCTTATGCAACCACGATTCTTATCGCGGGTACCATGTTTATCATGTGGCTCGGCGAGAAGATCACAGACAAAGGTATCGGTAACGGTATCTCACTGATCATCATGGTCGGTATTGTCGCTCGTCTGCCCCACGCGCTGTTGGCCGAGGTCAACGCACGTTTCCAGACTACGGGTGGTAGTGCCATTATGCTGATCCTTGAGTTGGTGCTTTTGTTCTTGGTTTTCATGGCAACCATCGCCTTGGTACAGGCCGTCCGCAAGGTTCCTGTACAGTATGCAAAGCGTATTGTGGGTAACAAACAGTACGGTGGTGTGCGTCAGTACATCCCCTTGAAGATGAATGCTGCGAATGTGATGCCAATCATCTTCGCGCAGGCTCTGATGTTTATTCCCGCGTTGTTCACAGGAACCGCCTTCGCTGCCGCCTTCAGCACGATGACCGGTTTCTGGTACAATTTTACACTTGCAGTGCTGGTAATCGCATTTACCTACTTCTACACCGCGATTATCATCAATCCTCAAATGATGTCTGACGACATGAAGCGTAACGGTGGGTTCATTCCGGGTGTTAAACCGGGTAAACAGACCGTAAACTACATCGACACCATCATGACGCGTATCACCCTTCCCGGCTCCTTCTTCTTGGCTATCGTGGCAATTTTGCCTGCGCTGGCAATGAAGTTCTTGGGCATTCAGCAGGCTTTTGCATACTTCTACGGAGGTACGTCGTTGCTGATCATGGTCGGTGTGGTACTCGACACTCTCAAGCAGATAGAAAGTTACTTATTGATGCGTCACTATGATGGTCTGATGAAGACCGGACGTATTCAAGGTCGTCACTAAAAAGGGGTTCCAAGAGTTTTTAGTTCAATGATATATCTTAAAACAAATGAGGAGATAGAATTGCTCCGCGAAAACAATATTCTGGTGAGTCAGACACTGGCTGAGGTGGGTCGCCATCTCAAGCCGGGTGTCACCACCAAGGAGTTGGACACGATTGCTGAGAATTTCATTCGCGCACACGGAGCAACACCCCCTTGTTTGGGTTACGAAGGCTATCCCGCTGCAACCTGTATTTCTGTTAACGAACAAGTTGTTCACGGTATCCCGTCCGACTATGTAATCAAGGAAGGTGATATTGTATCGGTTGATTTATGTACATTTCTAAAGGGGTTTGTTGGTGATTCGGCATATACGTTTGCCGTTGGTGAGGTTGCTGCGGAAGGCCGGCAACTGATGGCCGTCACCAAAGAAGCTCTTTATAAAGGTACAGCACAGGCTATTGTCGGTAATCGCATAGGCGACATATCGGCAGCCGTGCAAGCATACGCCGAAAGTTTTGGCTACGGCGTAGTGCGCGAGTTGGAAGGGCACGGATTGGGTCGCAAGATGCACGAGGATCCGGGTGTTCCCAACTATGGCGCACGAGGCAGAGGACCGTTGCTCAAAGAGGGCATGGTCATCTGTATCGAACCGATGATAACAATGGGAAACAAAGCAGTGGTATTCGAAAAAGATGGCTGGACAGTAAGAACACGGGATCGTAAACCGGCGGCTCATTATGAGTTTGCCGTGGCTATACGCAAATCGGGCCCGGATGTTCTGACGGATTTTAGTATCATAGAACAAGCACTTAACAATTAAGACTCTATGGCAAAACAAACTGCTATTGAAAGAGACGGTACGATTATCGAGGCATTGTCGAATGCTATGTTCCGAGTGGAACTCGACAACGGTCATATTCTTACCGCCCACATCTCAGGAAAGATGCGATTACACTACATCAAAATTCTGACCGGAGATAAAGTTAAAGTGGAGATGACTCCTTATGATTTAAGTAAGGGGCGTATATCCTTTAGGTACAAATAACATTAGATTGCTTGAAAATCATGAAAGTAAAAGCATCAATCAAGAAAAGAAGCGAGGATTGCAAGATCGTTAAGCGCAAGGGTAAACTCTACGTGATCTGCAAAAAAAATCCCAAGTTTAAAATGCGCCAAGGGTAATGTTTAAGCGAATCATTAAAGTAAAAGAAAATTTATGGCACGTATAGTCGGTGTAGATTTACCAAAAAACAAGAGAGGCGAGATCGGCTTGACCTATATCTATGGTATCGGTCGTAGCACGGCTCGTAAAATTCTCGATGAGGCAGGCATCAGCTACGACCTCAAAGTACAAGATTGGACAGACGACCAGATCGGCGCAGTTCGTTCGAAAATCGCAGACTTGAATATCAAGGTGGAGGGTGAATGCCGCTCAGCGGTTCAGCTCAACATCAAACGTTTGATGGACATTGGATGTTATCGTGGTATCCGTCACCGTCTGGGACTTCCCGTTCGCGGACAGGGCACCAAGAATAACGCGCGTACTCGCAAGGGTCGTAAGAAAACAGTCGCAAACAAGAAAAAGGCAACTAAGTAATAGTAGTGAGTTATGGCAAAAAAAACAGGAACAGTTAAAAAGAAGGTTGTTAAAGTCGGTGCACTGGGCATGGCCTACGTCCACTCTACTTTCAATAACGTTATCATCACCATCACCAACGAGGTTGGCGATGTGATCAGTTGGTCATCGGCTGGTAAGATGGGTTTCCGTGGTTCGAAGAAGAACACTCCCTATGCAGCACAAACAGCTTCGGCCGATTGCGCTAAGGTTGCTTACGATATGGGTTTGCGTAAAGTGAAGGTTTATGTGAAAGGGCCGGGTGCAGGTCGCGAGTCGGCTGTGCGCACTATCAACGGTGCTGGTATCGAGGTGATGGAGATCATCGATGTTACTCCGCTTCCACATAATGGTTGTCGTGCTCCTAACCGTCGTCGCGTATAATACGCAGCAACAGTTTAGAGTAAAGACTTATTACATTATTAAAAAAAGTTAAGACAATGGGAAGATATATAGGACCAAAATCTAAAATCGCCAGAAAGTTTGGCGAAGCTATTTTCGGCGCGGATAAAGTTCTCGAGAAGAGAAATTATCCTCCCGGACAACATGGACTTTCGCGCAAGCGTAAGAAAGTGTCGGAGTACGGTACACAGCTCACAGAGAAGCAGAAGGCTAAGGCTACTTACGGTCTTTTAGAGAAGCAGTTCTCTCGCACCTATGAGCAGGCTGCCCGTTTGGGTGGTATCACGGGTGAGAACCTGTTGAAGTTGTTAGAGTGCCGTCTGGACAATGTTGTTTACCGCTTGGGTATTGCACCTACACGTGCTGCAGCTCGTCAGTTGGTATCGCACTGCCACATCTGTGTGAATGGAAGCGTTGTGAACATTCCTTCGTATTCGCTCAAGGTGGGTGATGTTGTATCGGTTCGCGAGAAGTCGAAGAGTTTGGAAGTTATCACGGCATCACTTGCCGGCGGTGTGAAAAGCCGTTATGCTTGGTTGGAGTGGGAAAACGCCTCTATGTCGGGTCGTTTCCTTCAGAAGCCTGAGCGTGCAGAGATCCCCGAAAACATCAAAGAGCAGCTTATCGTTGAGTTGTACTCAAAGTAGTAATTTAACAACAAATTCAATATTATGGCAATATTAGCATTCCAGAAACCTGAGAAGGTTATTATGCTCGAATCTACTTCGTCGTTCGGAAAGTTTGAATTCCGACCGCTGGAGCCCGGGTTCGGTATGACCGTCGGTAACGCTTTGCGTCGTATTCTGCTCTCTTCGTTAGAGGGGTATGCAATTACGACGGTCAAGGTGGCCGGTGTCGACCACGAGTTTGCCGCTGTCCCCGGTGTGATGGAGGGTATGATTGATATTATCCTTAATCTTAAGCAGGTTCGTTTTATCCGTACTGTTGACAACCAAGATACTGAGAAGGTCTCGGTGAATGTTGCGGGTCAGACGGAGCTTACTGCCGGATATATCTCGAATTACCTTTCGTTCTTCAAGGTGTTGAATCCTGAGTTGGTTATTTGCCACCTCGCACCCGGTACGAAGATGCAGTTCACCATCACCATCGGCAAGGGCCGCGGCTATGTGCCTGCGGAGGAGAATACTCCTGCCGAAAGTGAGTTTGGGACGCTTCCTATCGATTCGATTCACACGCCCATCAAGAACGTGAAGTATTCTATCGAAAACTATCGTGTTGAGCAGAAGACCGACTACGAGAAGTTGAATTTGGAGATTACTACCGATGGGTCAGTTCACCCGAAAGAGGCGTTGAAAGAGGCTGCAAAGATTCTTATTCAACATTTCATGCTCTTTTCGGACGAGAAAATCACAGTTAACATGGAAGACACGGCCGGTGTTGAAGAGTTCGATGAGGACGTTCTTCACATGCGTCAACTTCTGAAGACCAAACTTTCGGATCAGGATCTGAGCGTTCGCGCCCTGAACTGCCTGAAGGCGGCGGATGTTGACACGGTGGGTGACCTCGTCAGATTGAGTCGCAATGACTTATTGAAATTCCGCAACTTCGGCAAGAAGTCGCTCACGGAACTCGATGAATTGCTCGCGTCGCTCAACTTGAAATTCGGCATGGATGTATCTATCTACAAACTTGAAAAAGACTAATTATGAGACACAATAAAAATTTCAATCACCTTGGCAGACAGGCGGGACACCGTCGGGCGATGCTTGCTAATATGGCATCTTCGCTCATCATGCACAAGCGTATCGAGACTACGATTGCAAAGGCGAAGGCCGTTCAGCGGTTCATAGAGCCACTCGCGACGAAGTCTAAAGAGGACACTACGCACTCACGTCGTATCGTCTTCTCTTATTTGAAGCAGAAAGAGGCTGTTGCCGAATTGTTCCGCACTGTTGCGCCGAAAATCGCAACGCGTCCGGGCGGCTATACCCGTATTCTGAAAACAGGCTTCCGTCTGGGTGACGCTGCCGACATGTGTATTATCGAATTCGTTGACTTCAACGACGTGTATACACTGGGTGCAGTAACCGCTACGGGCGATGCGAAACCGAAGACACGTCGTTCGCACAAACCAACAGCAAAGGGTACCGATGCAGTTGAGGACGCTACGATTGTTGACGGCGAAAAGGCTTCGGCGAAGAAGGCGGCTCCCCAAAAGGTTGCTGCTCAGAAGACGGTGAAACCTACCGCTTCGAAATCGGCAGGTCGCGTTGCGGCTCCCAAGGCTGTGAAGAAGACCAATGTAGGCAAGAAAATGTAATTTATTTTCTGTGATAGTGGCGCATAAACGTGTCACTTCCATCAAAAATCACGAATGGAATGTACGAAAGTACATGCTATTCGTGATTTTTTTGATTGTATCTGTGAAACAAACAACTATTTGATTAAGAAGCTGTTTTGAATTGATTAATCTCGTTCTTTTCGGCTCTTTTCGCCCTATAAATCCTCATTTAGCTCGCTAAAATCGGATTTATAGAACAAAAACAGGAACAAAAACACCCCTCAAATAACTTCGGTAACAAATTCAAATAGCCTCTAAGTTGGAATTCCGGTAAAATAGCCTTGAAAAGTTTTTTATAAAAGGAGGGGATCATCC
>JAVXCD010000007.1:0-20719 GCA_036659655.1 Alistipes sp. | reverse complement strand
GACCTCTCGACAAGCTCGAGGATCGTGCATTCTGTCTGCGACCTCTCGACAGGCTCGAGGATCGTGAGATGTTTCCCAAAGTCTTTGCGACCTCTCGACAAGCTCGAGGATCGGGAATGTTTTTTGCCCTGCCCTGCTCTTCTGACTTGACAAAGCGTCAAGAAATCGGAGGGCAAAGTTGCGGTTTGACATCACCTCAGTGACTCGTAGAGTTGCAGCAATTGCCGCGCCGTTTGCTCCCACGAGAACTGTTTGACACGCTCCAGCCCATAGGCTCTTTGCGCGGCACGGAAAGAGGCATCGGATTCCAGACGCAACAACCGATCCGCAATTTGCGTGGCATTGAGCGGGTCGACAAGCAGCGCCCCCTGTCCGGCGATTTCGGGTATAGCCGACGTATCGGAGGTAATCACGGGAGTACCGCAGGCCATGGCCTCTAAAATCGGAATGCCAAAACTTTCGCGCAAGGAGGTATAGAGAAATGCCGCCGCTCCATTGTAGATCGCAGGCAGGTCGGTATTGGGGATATAGCCCGAAAACCGCAGGTGGGGGCGGAGATCGGTGAGCGAATTTTCCATCAAAACAGCCGTCACCGCCTCCTCTTTCAAGTCGGCAATCAACAGCGGCAACGGATCGGAAGATCGACGGACATAGTCCGCATAAGCACGCAGAGTTCCCGCCGTATTTTTCTTCGGATCGGTGTTGCCCAGAAAAAAAAGATATGCCTTATCGGGCAGATACTTGGCCACGATGGACGCAAACGTCTCCAGCGGCTTAAATTTAGGGTTATAGCCATTGTGTATAGCAACAATCGTTTGAGAGTCAAGACCAAGCGTGGTCAGGATACGCGTGCGCTCGAAATCCGACACCGTGATAATCTTGCAGCATTTCGGCAAGATGCGCGGCACAATGATCCGACGATAAATTCGACCCAGAGCCTGATAGAACGATTTGTTTTTTGCAGTCTGCTTCTCC
Organism: Alistipes sp.; assembly: GCA_036659655.1. Lineage (GTDB taxonomy): Bacteria > Bacteroidota > Bacteroidia > Bacteroidales > Rikenellaceae > Alistipes. The sequence goes on along the minus strand of JAVXCD010000007.1, from coordinate 19,744 downwards.
AGAAAAATAATATCGTGGAGGGTCACCACCAACGGCACCCGGCACCCGATAGGTGCTGTATTGCTGGTACAATGCAGCAGATCCGGCTTAAGACTATTCACCGCACGAGGCAGTGCCCACTGCTCCCACAGCGGATACGAGGGGCAGCGGAGGGTGATGATGTGCAGGTTGGCACTCTCTTCCAGACACCGATCCTCGCCCTCGCCCACGAAGATGAAATATTCGTTTCGGGTATCCATTTTTTGCAAGCAGCGGATGGTTTCAAGGGCCACGAAATCCATGCCATGCTTGTTGCGACGGAAAATACGCTGTGCTTCGATTGCTATTTTCATGCTATTGTCGGGTATGAGTAGTGTGAATAAACGTGTTTTTTGCACCTCGGAGACGAAACATATTAAGTCCCATCAGCACAAAGAGGCGGGGAATTTTCCGGAGTGCCCGCTTCAATTTATCATCCATCTGCGCATCGGGAATAGCGAAGGCAAAGGCAAACAGCAGCAGTAGCAACAGCCCCCACCACTTAATCGAAGTCAGCGGGGCTAAGAGGGTCAGCCCCACGGCCCACAGCGGAATGAGCCCCAGCAGCAGAATGCGCGGTGGCATCATCCATTGAATCAGTTTGTCGCAGTAGTCGATATTACCCGACAGCAACGCCACCGGCAAGTCACGCAGTCCGCTGACGAGCGAATAGAACTGCGCCGCCAGCCAACGTCGTCGCTGGTTGTAAAAAGCTCCATCTTTCTCTACTTTCTCGTCCAGCACCACAACATGATCAAGGTATTCGATGAAGATATTTTGTCGCAGCAACAACGTCTCCAACTCTTTGTCTTCACCGGCTGAGGTGCAGCGGGCAATGTTGTCGCGAAACCATCGGTAGTCAAACGCCATACCCGAACCGATCAGAGCCGATGAAATGCCGAGGGTAATATGTCCACGGCGAAAGATCGAGTTATTAATCTCCTCACTCACAGCATCCAACACCGCTGTATCCGTATTGCGGTTGGCAGCTGTACGATGGGCCTGCATCGCCATGGCACCGCTATCGTAGGCGTTGTTGAGTTGGTGTATAAACTCCTCGTCAACCCGGTTATCCACATCAAGGATGGTGACCACCTCCGCAGCATCCGCAGCCAAATGATCGATGGCGTAGTTGAGAGCCTTGGCCTTCGAACTGTTTTCGAAATTCACGGTCAACAAGGTTATTGGCTGCTTGGCAAGTTGTTGCAAGGTCTGTTCTTCGCAATGATCGGCGATGACCACCACCCGATGCAACTCTGCGGGATAGTGCTGATTGAGTGCGGCCTCAACCGTTTGCCCGACAACAGCATCGCCCTTGTAGGCGGGAATAAGGGTCACAAAACGATGCATGCATTTCGCCTCCGGGAAGGTATATTCACGTCGTTTGATCGAGAATAACGCAAACACAAAGAGGTAAAGCGTCGAAAGCCCCAAGACAAGGAAAAACGTCCAGTCAAGAATTGTTAAAGCGGTCTGCATGGCTATGCGGTTTTATTTTTTAATAGGAAAAATGCGCCGACACCGCGCCATGTTGCTCGCATCAGATCTCTCCGCCCGTGGAGTAGTGTGACCAAGATGTTTTTCGGTATGACAACCCCAATTTGATATAGAACAGCAAGATAGCGCACTACCCCGTGACGATTCCGCCAACCAAACAGCAGGCGGTTGCGCGTAATATAAAAAGTGCGAAGCGGGCTCTGCTGCCCCGTTGTCCCGCTCTCCTTGTGATAGACCGTGCAGCGGGGATCGTAAGCAATTTTATAGCCTTTCTCCGTGATGCGCACCGACCAGTCGAGTTCCTCGTAATACAAAAAGTAACATTCGGGCATCAGCCCCACCTGTGCAAGGATGCTGCGCCGCACCATCATCGCTGCGCCGTGTGCATAAGGGGTGTCGTGCGGAGTATCGAACGAGCCGTTGTCGGGGCTATTGAACCCAATGAGTGCATTGCGGAGCGTGATCTGAGACAGCGGCGTATAGCCCGCAAACTGAATGAGGCGGGGCGGATTAAAAAATCGTATTTTAGGACAGACCGCCCCCACCTCCGGGCGCGTCCGCAGCGTTTCACACAAGAAGCCAAGCGTATCCTCTTCCAATTCGGTATCGTTGTTCAACAAAAAAACATATTCACCCCGCGCCACCCGAAGACCCAAATTATTACCACCCGCAAAGCCAAGGTTGCGATCGCTGCGAAGAACGGTGATCTCCGGATATTTTTGCCTCAGCACAGCCGCCTCATTCTCCCGCGAACCGTTGTCGACAACGATCAGTTCGAAGGGCAGAGTTAAGTGTGCTCGCAGGGAATCGATGAGGGCACACGTCAATGTCAATCCATTGTAATTGACTGAAAGTATGGATACAAGCGGCGGCATAGTTATACGATTTGCCTCTCACGCTCCGTAATCTCACGATCAAAACGGGGTGAAAGAAAGATGAAGCTCATACTAAAATACATGATGGCACCGATCGGAATTTGTCCGAAAATCTCGTTGGCATAGGAGTTAACAATAACGCCGGCAATTCCGGCAATAAGGGCTGCTATCAACCCTCGCAACTGTTTATTTTTCAGTTTAAACATAACCAGCCAACAGCCATACAGGAGGATGTAGCATAAAATAGATACATGCAGCAGTAGCCCGACAATCCCCATTTCGACCCAGATCATCACAAACCACGAGTCGGTTGGAATTTGGGAGATTGGCGAGTTTGGCGCAAACACCTTGGCCTTACCGCCACCGTGGCCTACACCCGCACCGAAAGGTTTATCCGCCATCAGCACCCGCAACTTGGCTTGATTTTCAAGCCGCACAACAAACGACGGATCGTTGGTGTCGAAAGTACTGCGGGCACGGCGCACAAGGGCATTGCTCTGCCCGATCTGTGTGAAATTAAGAATAGAGAATGCCCCAACGAGCAAGATTGCCCCTACAAGGATGATCTTCAAGTTTTTAGACATGATAATAAAGACCGTATAACCGATAAACGGCACAGCTATTGCGCTGCGTGTACCGGAAATCAGCAACCCATAGAAAGCCGCGGCTGCAACGAAAAACAGGTAGGTTTTCAGCCATTTATTCTCGAAATAGAGCGCGGAAATGGATAAGACAACCATCGAAAGCCCCATATTTGCACCGAAATTGGCCGCATCACTAAAAAACGAGAAATAGCGAATACCACTATGAATGATGTGCGTGGAACTGCCACCCAACACGTAGAGCCAGTAGGTCTCCGTTGCGTCAAACCCGACATATTTTTGTATCAGGCTCTTGATCACCGCCAGCAACGTCAGCACCGACCAGATGTAAAGGATATAGCGGAGGTATTTGTACTCGGTGAGAATGATCTGGGCAAGGATAACGATTGCAAAGAAATAGAACGAGATGGAGCGCACACCGGAGAACCAACCTGAGGTGGAGACAGATTCCGGATTGACCAGTTGCAGCAACGCATAGACCAACCAGATTGTTGCCGCCAACGTCAACCCTGTGGCAGCACGCCGCCAGTCTACTTTCCGATACATGGCCTGAAACAGCAGCATCAGTACACAAAAGGCAATCATCCCGTCGAGCAACACCCCGATGGGTTTATCCTGCAAATAGCGACCGATTCCCATGATAAAGTAGTTGACAATGAAGAGCAACATCATGGCCATAGCCGGATCTTTGAGCGTCACATAGAGCACACACAGGATGGCGGGAATCAATGACACCGCCACACCACCGACCAGTCCAAAGTGAGAGAACGCATACCACACTCCATACACACCGGCAAGGATGCAAGTGTAGAGGACGATCTGAGACAGATGATCCGATATGTCATCGAAGAGTGTCATGCTTAAGTAATCTAAGAAACTGTTTTAAATTTATGAATCTCGTTCTTTTCGGGATCGTTGACATTTCAAAACGAATCACACAGCCCGTATGCTCTGAGTGTAGAAATGCCACATCTGTCCGGAAATCGCCAAAACACAAGCGCAGTACCTAGAAGCTGTTTAAAATTTATTAGAACCCGATCCTGCCTATTTTGTTGCCATGAATCCCAACTGGCTCCATTGCTCTTTGATCCGCCTGAAACGCGTATAAGGAGGCATCAAGCCGGTAAATCCTTCGACCACCTCACGGCTGGTTTTGTTCAGATAGATCACCAGAGGCACCATCCCCGTCAACTCCACAGCCTTGTCGTAGAGCAGCTGATCGTCGTCTTTCCAGGTGCGCGTTGCTGAGGCGACAAACAAGTTCACACAAGCTTCCTGCAATAGTTCTTTCGGCACAAAACATTTGGAAAACGCCGGATACTCCATCAAGATCACATCCGCCTCGCCAAGCGGCACCTCCCCGGCAATGTCTTGCACGAAATCACCGATCTTGTGAGCCAGCAGGTACTCCTTCTGTTCGATGTTGAAATCCTTGTTCCAAGAGACCGCGCGCACCTTCATTCCCGACTCACGCAGTTGTGCAGCCAAGTGTTCCATCAGCAGGCTCTTTCCGTCGTCCTGCTGCGTGCTGATAAAATTGACGATGTTGGGTCTGGTCGGTTTGAAGTAATTCAACACGGCATTCCCCATAAAATGAGAGGCTATATTCTGATATGTCTTGACATAACTGCGCTGCCCCAAGCGGCCGGAACCGGGGAAAGCGCCCAGCACCCGTCCTCCGGTAATACGCTCCGTGCGGATCTTGTCGCGCAGGGTGCGGTCGAGGAGTTCGAGCAGGATGAAGAGCCCCAGCAGGAAGAAGAATGTACAGAAAAAAGCCGCAAAGACCACCAATTTACGTTTGCTCGGCTCGGCACCCAGCGGCAGCACCGGCGGGTTGATAACTTTGAGTGTAGCCGACGACATTTGCAGGTTTTTCTGACGCAGACGAGCCGTGTTGAGTGCTTGCAGAATCGAAAGATAGGAACGTTCCGAAAAGTCAATCTCGCGATTTTTACGTTTCAACGTCGAGCCGACCGGTGAAAAATGGAGGTATCGCTCATCCAGCCTCTTTTTCCAATTGGTCATCACATCTAATTCGGCTTTCGACTTCTCCTCCAACAACACCGCTTCGAGCCATTGCTGCACCATCGAATTGCTTGAGATGCCCTCTTTCGTGTATTGTTGACTGCTCACCTGAGCGGTAATGTTCTCCAATAGTTTACTTTCCGCTGCCAGTTGTTGTTTCAGTGCAGGAACATTTGTTTGACGAACAACGGCCGGATCATCTATCTGAAAGGCCTCCGAGGTGGTGATTTGAGATTGCAGGTCACCGATTTTGTTGATCTGCTGCAAAAATGAGGCATTGCTTTTCACCAACGTCAGCACATCACCGAGTCGCATCTCGATCGCATTGCGTAATTTCTGTGCCCCATTCAAATTTTGCTGAAGTTGCTCATAGTTCAATTCGAAGTCACGCGACAGAGCGGCAATGTGCTTGGTTTGCTCATCGTAGTTGATGACTTGATTTTCGACATTATAGTCGCGTAACGAATCCTCCAAATTACGCAAGTCGAGTCCTTCGCGTTTGAGTTCATCTTCGTAAAACTGGATCACATTATTGATCTCGCCGAAGCGCAGATCGTGGTATTGCCCCACAAACTCCTTGTTGAGCAATATCAACGTATTATAGACCACTCCGGGGTCGGTATTCTCATAAGAGATATCGAGCATGTCACTGCTATTGATGCGCTTGACCTGTATCTTACTCAAGGCTTCATAACTGTAAAACCGATGATTCCAGTGGAACAAGCCGTAGACGTAGTTGTCGTGATCTGCCACTTCGTATTGCAGTAGATTCTCCAGCGTCCGTTTCTCCGAGGTGCGGTCGATCAGGGCCCGCACATCTTTGGGCGTGCGACTCCACACATCCCTATAATTGGCCGCCGTAATATATTGGTTGTCATTCTCCGGATCGCCGTATACCATGTGCTGGGTGAAGAGTTTCAACGAAACATTATGCAAGGTCGTTTGAGCCTTGATGATATTCACAAGGTTGTCCATCGCATTGTTGATGATGTTCCAATCCTGTCTATTTCCCCCGCCCTCCAGATCAACATCATATCCGGAAACGACACCCGTATAGATGGTGGTCGACGATTTGTAGGTCCGTGACATCAGCCCCATTCTTGTGTAGACCAACAAGGCAACGATGGTGGGACAGAGAATGAGCCACCATTTGATGCGTAATATAAATTTCAGTATGTACGTTATGTAGTTCATGGTCAATATGATTTGATTATCGCTTCAGTATTTGCGTTTTGGACAGCACCTCCAAGCGCAGGAGCGCGTTGTTGAGTGTTGCCCGTGTTTTTTCGTACTCTTGCGTGGCCGATGACTCGATTGTTTTTTGGCGGCTGAGTGTCGAAGCATCAATCTTTCCGTTGATGAAATCGGCCTCAGCCACAGCATATTGTGCACGCGCCATCACCAGTGAGCGGGCAGAACTCTCCAGCACGGCAAGATTAGCGGTGGCGGTGGTGTAGGCCTCGATGATGAGCATACAAATCTCATCGTGCCAACGTTCTGTCTCATACTGAATGGCTTCGATCTTCTTTTGCTGCTGTTTGATTTTATTCCGTCGATTGAAGATCTCATCCAACGGCAACGAAATACCGGCACCCACGCTCCACCAACTCTGATCACTTCCCGATATGTTCTGGATCACAGGGTATTGATTGTTGTAGTACAACTGGCTGTTGATGTCCGTCGAACCATAACTGTAGTTGGCATTGAGTTTAATGTTTTTAAGCCAACTGCGCCGCACGGTTTTCAGTTCACGCTCTTCGAACTCTTTGTTGGAGGCGTAGACACTCACCTGTGGTGATTTGCGGGCATTTTCCATCAGCACATGGAGCGGAGGCAACTGCAACGCGCTGTAATCCTCAACGGTCAACGCGGATAGGTCACTAAACGGCTCCGTGGTTTCCGGCTCCGGAGTTTGGGCTCGAAGGGGCATGGTACAAAGAAGCATACACACACAAAATAGACAAATTTTCATAGTCGAAAAGTTAGACGTTTTCCTTCTGAATAAAGGCAGTAAATGTTTGTAGAATAATCTTAAAGTCAAGCCACGGCGACATCGTCTTGGCATATTTTATGTCCAATTGTTTGCGCTGTTCGGGAGAGAGTTTACCTGCCCCGCCCCGTTTTTTCACCTGCCACAACCCCGTCAAACCCGACGGACACATAAACCGCTCAATGTATTCGTCACCAGTCAGACGCTCCGCCTCGTAAAGCGGAAGCGGACGGTTGCCCACCACCGACATATCACCCCGCAGAATATTGATCAACTGCGGTAATTCGTCGATGCTATATTTACGCAGAATAGCTCCTACACGCGTCACGCGCGGATCATTCTCGATCTTCACAAACGTATTTTTCTGTGTGGTGTTTACCTCGTGCAAATGCTCATTCTCCGGAATCACAAAATCGTCGGAGAACAACATATCCTCCCCCATATTTGCCACAATCGACGAGAGATCCTCGTTACTCAGGGCAACCTTCTCCACGTCGTCGGTCTCCGTGGTGGCATATTGATTCAGGGCGTTGTATTTTTTCAGTTTCTTATCGGCATTGGTGCGCATGGAGCGAAACTTCAGAAAATCAAAAACTTTGTAGTTACTGCCCACCCGTTTCGATTTGTAGAGAATGGGGCCGGGGCCGTCGCATTTGATGGCAAGGGCTGTGAGCAGCAACACCGGAGAGAGAACAAGAAGCGCACAAAGCGACACCACAATATCAAAAGTTCGTTTCCAAAGAGGCGTGGTCGACAACTTAATTTGTTTCTGTTCAGCCAATACCGGTTTGTGTTTGAACGTATAGTCGGTCATAAATTGAAGCGTATGCAGGAAGGATTCTTTGTCCACATCGCCATGAACGGCACTATTGACTCCTGCCTGCAAATAGGCCTTGCGCTCGTCGTTATCGAGATCTTCGGCAATCAGAATGATGCCACAGCCGGCAAACCAAGAACGGAGAAATTGGATGTTTTGCACATCAATCTTGAAATCTTTCTGCTCGTATAAAATAAACGCGTGTTCGCTCTTAACGGGTACAAGCACCTTCATGGCCGAATTTATGTCGGGCACGATCAGCAATCGCCCCTCCGTAATCTCCATGAACCGCGCAGTGTACCTACCGCGTCCTTTTATGTAGAGCAGGGGGTATCTCAACGTAGAATTCTTTTAATGCGTATTTTCAACTCCAATGGATTAAATGGTTTAACTATATAATCCTCAGCCCCTTCCTCCAGCATGCGAATACGTTCCGAAGTGCTATCTTCGCTGGAGAGCATCACCACAGGGATCTGTTTAAACAATTCATCCTGTTTCAGGTGAATGAGGAACACATCGCCGGTCATTAGCGGCATTCGAATATCCGAAATAATAAGATCCGGCACATTTCCCTCCTGCAACCAAGCAAGGGCTTCTATTGGATTTTCAAAGTAACTACAATCATAATCATTTATTAAATATAGACAGATGATCTTGAAAATCTGTTCCTTATCGTCTACTATAAGTATTTTCTTTCGCTCCATAATGTTTTTACATCAACCTATATCAAAAAATAATGCCCTTTTCTTCTATATTTATATAGTATAATTATCATGTAAATATACGTATATATTTTCCAAAAGAAAAATTCTGCCCGCCTAAGTTGTATAAAAAATTTATTATTTTCTTCGATCATTCACTCTGGCGAGATCACAGCCAGTGGCGAGAGGTCGTTCAATAACATCATAAAGATATATAAATCAGATGCTTAAATCCGTAAAAAGGCAACAAAAAAGCGATCACTCGACAAGCTACACGATCACAGGATGAAATGGGTTGCTATTTGTTTTTCCTCCCCCAAAAGAGACGAAAACACAATCAGTAATACCATTTTAGGTGAGAAAGTTAGGTATTCCAAAACTCCCCCCCCCTATTTTTAGAAGCTATTTTTGTTCTGCACATTCGATTTTAGCGAGCTAAATGAGGATTTACAGGACGAAACTGGGGTGAAAAGAGCCGAAAAGGACGAGATTAATAAATTTAAAACCGTTTCTTAGCACCAATAATAGGTAAAATTACATGCTTAAAATTCGCATTTCACACAAAATATAGATACATTTGTAAAACTTTTTTGTACAAAGATGTAATACAAAGGGATTATGGCGACAACTACTAACGACAACGCAACTGCCGACGCGCACAAAGAACCTGCACAACCTACGCGTGTAAAGATTCTTATTGCCGAAGACAATCCAAGCAACTACAAACTCGTTGAGGTCATTCTGCGTAATGATTACGAACTCATCCATGCCGAAAATGGACAGCAGGCTATTGAATTATTCTCGAAGCATGCTCCACAACTCGTCTTGATGGACATCAACATGCCCGTAATGGATGGTTATCAGGCCATGGAGGGCATCCACGCCATTGCACCGCAAGTTCCCGTCGTCGCACTGACGGCCTATGCTTTTGACACCGATCGCATCGCAATGCTCAAAGCAGGCTTTGTCTGCTGCATCACCAAGCCCCTGCGCATGGTCGAACTAAAAAACACTATTTCCGACATCTTAAAGACCCTCTAACGCCACTATCAGTCAATAACTTACTGCACGATCATGATGCGATTTGCAAAACTAAATATCCACTTATTTCTTCTTTTTCTCTGTGTGGTGGTCCCCTGTCACACATCGGCAAACGTGCAGTCGGAAGAACCCAATGGTTGTATTGTGGTCATCTCCTCCTACAATCCCGATACGCGGCGGATGTCAAGTTTCATTTCGGAATTCGAACAGCAGATCGTTGACTCCAAGATCCCTTATAATCTTTACGTCGAAAATTTAGAGTGTCGCGGCGTAGCCGATGCCCCGATCTGGATGGCGCAAATGCAAGAGACCATCAACCGTTACAAGAAAAAAGAGCTGCGTGCCATTGTCCTGCTGGGGCAGGAGGCGTGGGCCTCCTTTGTCTCGTTAGACTATTTTCCGGATAGCATACAAGTATTTAGCTGTTTTTCAAGCAACAACGGCATACTATTATCACCCAAAAAGCGCAACTGCGACAATCGGTGGCTTCCCAAATCGGTTGATTTCACCAAGAAGATCGACAATGTCAGCAGAGCCGGCGGCGTGCTAAATAAATACGATGTTGTCAAAAATGTCGATCTGATCCGCTCGCTTTATCCGGAGGTCGAGAACATCGCTTTTGTGTCGGATAACACCTACGGCGGCATCTCGCTTCAAGCACTGGTCCGCCAGAAAATGGCTCTGTATCCCGACCTGAACCTCATACTTATCGACAGTCGCGAAGAGGATGAGGTCATTCATCAAAAATACACCTCCCTTCCTGCGAAATCGGCCGTGATGATCGGTACATGGCGTGTGGGACGCGACGGACAGTATCTCATGCAACGTTCGTTGAGCGATCTGGTCATGCTGAATCCCTCAATCCCTGTTTTTTCGATCACCCGCACAGGCTTCGGTGACGTAGCAATCGGCGGTTATGTACCCCTATATGAAAGTGGCGCAGCACAAATTGCAGATCAGATCGCCTCGGCCTACACAGATCACGATCTCAACAATACGCGCTTCCAGATCACCCGGAACGAGTATGAATTCGACTCCAAAAAACTGAAGGAGTGGAAAATTCCGGAATACGCACTGCCGGCAGGGAGCGTAGTGAAGGACACCATGGCTGCTCAGTTGGTGAAATATTCACACTACATCAACCTCCTCATCACAGGATTGGTGGTGCTGGTGCTGATGTTGGTTTTTGTTGTCGTGCAATTCTTCCGCATGCGTTCTTTGAAGCGCATGCTCGAAGACCGCGAGCGCGAATTGGTCATTGCACGCGAAAAGGCGGAGGAGTCGGATCTGCTGAAATCTGCTTTTTTAGCCAATATGAGCCACGAAATTCGCACCCCGCTCAACGCCATCGTAGGCTTCTCGTCGCTGATGGAGAGCGAAGATCTGTCACACGAAGAACGTGTTGAATACTGCTCAATTGTGGTTAATAACTCCGACATGCTGCTGACGTTGCTCAACGACATTCTCGACGTTTCATCACTTGAGTGCGGCAAAATAAAGTTCAACTACGCCTCGGAGAATATTGTCCAGATCTGCAAACACGTCATCATGACCACAGCACACACTCGTCAAGCCGGTGTGACCTGCGAACTGATCACCTCCAGTGAGACATACATGCTCACCACCGATGCACACCGCCTGTCACAGGTACTCATCAACCTGCTGACCAATGCGGGAAAGTTCACCTCACAAGGCTCTATCACGCTGGCCATCGAACCACGTCCGAAAGAGAAAATGATCTATTTCTCGGTGAGCGACACCGGATCCGGCATTCCTCTCGACAAACAGCAAATTGTGTTCAACAGATTTGAGAAATTGGCCGGCAATCAGAAGAAAGGTACCGGCTTGGGATTGGCCATCTGCTACCAGATTGCAGCCATTTGCGGCGGCAAAATTTGGGTCGACCCCGACTATACGCAAGGAGCTCGTTTTGTATTCGCCCACCCCACCGGAATAACGCCCTCAGAACAGATCTCGGACGGGGTTTTGTCGGGGGGGGGGGATTTCATGAATCCAAGGTCAAAAGTCTTCCAGATCTAAAGAAACAGCCCTCTAATACCGCTTCTCAGCAAGGTTAAGAGGCCAGCACACAACTCACGATCCTCGAGCTTGTCGAGAGGTCGCAAGGGTACACTGGAAACACAGTTCACGATCCTCGAGCTTGTCGAGAGGTCGCAAAGGTCACGGTGCTGATTACCTTTGCGACCTCTCGACAAGCTCGAGGATCGTGCAATCAGTCTGCGACCTCTCGACAAGCTCGAGGATCGAATTTTTATATCATCTTGAAAAAGTCGATTATTTTCTTGCAAATGACAGGTAGGGCATTGCAACAAAAAAACGATTTGTCACTCCAGTTCGCCAATCAAATTGCGGATAACCACCGAAGCGCAGCCGATACCGAAGAGAGCCGGAAGATAGGAGATGGTGCCGACATTCGACTTTTTATTCTGCTCCTCACAGAGAATCATCGCCCCCTCGCGGATCGGCTCTGGCGAGAAGACCGCCCGAAAACCCGTATGAATGTCGATTTTGTGTAATCGCTTGCGGAGCATGTGTGCCAAAGGGCAGTGATGAGTCTTCGATATATCTTTGATCTCCAGTTGTGTGGGATCCGTTTTTGCACCGGCACCCATCGAGCTGACCAAAGGAATCTGTCGATCCAAAGTCCCCTTTATAAGTGCCAATTTGGGCGATAGAGTATCGATGGCATCGACCACATAATCGAATTTTGCAGAGTCCAACAGCCGATCAGTCTCCTCGTCGCGGATGTAGCAATTGACCACGGTCAATTCAATGTCGGGATTGATGTCACGCAAACGCTCGGCTAAGATTTCGGCTTTCGGACGACCTATGGTCGAATGCAAAGCCACCAGTTGCCGGTTGATGTTACTCACACTCACCGTGTCGGCATCGGCAAGGGTCATCCGTCCCACACCGGCACGGGCGATCATCTCAGCCGCATAAGCTCCTACACCCCCCAGCCCCACGATCAGTACATTCGCCGCACGCAACACAGCGAGTTTCTCGACTCCTAACAACAATTCGGTTCGATCCAACCAGTTATCCATCTTTATATGTGAAAAATTTGTTTGTAATTTTGTCCTATAATTAATTTGAGATCACACATTGTAATTTGCTTTTCAACAGCTATTTTAGCATAGATCTCTTCAATCGTCACATCACTATCATCCGTCTCGACAAAAAGCCGATTGAAGGGTGTCAGACGCAGTGCTTCCAGACTCTTCGGAGAGGCGAATGTCCGCACCCCGAACGAGAGATAATAACCACTGTCAAGTGCCCGTTGTGCCTGTGCGGCCGAGCCTATAAAACCATGAAAAATCACAGCCCGCAAAGGGTATTTCGCCAGTTCCTTCATCAGCGGTTCGAAGGCTTTTACGCAATGAATAACAACCGGTAGTGAGCGTTGCGCAGCCAGCAGGAGTTGCACCCGAAAAATTTCCATTTGCCGTGTGTGATCCACCGACTTGGCATAATCGAGCCCAATTTCTCCGATAGCCAGCACCCCGTCGGGCAAAGAAAAGGCCGCAAGATCTGCCGTGCCGGCATCCCACGGATGTATGCCCACCGAAAGTAATTCGGTGCCGCTACCCGTCGGTCGATGCGTATGGATATTTACGTAATCTGTGATCATTTTCGCAAAAGTACACATTTTTAGGATACTTTGAGAAATATTCAAGGGGCTTATGCCCGTTATGTCGCAAATAATTTGTACATTCGCACGCAATTTAGGCTGTTAGCACGCTAACACTCTATTTTGCCGGACAGAATTAACCCAAATAAATCAAATAATTAATCAAAATCTTTATTAACAATGTCGAAAATCATTACACTACGCAAGGGTCTCGACATCAATCTTCAAGGCAAAGCTCTGCCGTCATTGGTCAAACTACCGATGGCGAAGGAGTATGCTGTGTCGCCTCTTGATTTCGAGGGCGTAACTCCGAAGTTGTTGGTTAAAGTAGGTGATGAGGTAAAAGCAGGTAGTCCGTTGTTTTTCAACAAGAACAACGAACGAATTATTTTTACCTCACCGGTCAGCGGAACAGTTGCTGCCGTAAACCGTGGCGAGAAACGCAAGGTTCTCAACGTGACGGTTACTGCCGATACCACACAGACTTACAAGGAGTTTGCAAAACTCGATCTGCAAAAGGCCTCACGCGAGGAGATTGTGACGCAGCTATTGCAGTCGGGACTCTGGACCATGATGATCCAACGTCCTTACGGCGTGATTGCTGACCCGAATGATCTGCCGAAGGCGATCTTTATTTCAACATTTGACTCGGCTCCTTTGGCTCCCGACTACAATTTTGTACTTGCTTCCGAAAAGAAGCACCTGCAAAAGGGTATTGCCGTGATGCAACGGCTGACCGACGGAAAGGTTCACTTTGCCGTACGTGCTAAATCGGAAGGTGAGATGACCTCTCTTACCGGTGTTGAGATCCACACTTTTGCAGGCAAACATCCTGTGGGAAATGTGGGTGTTCAGATTCATCATGTCGCACCTATTAACAAAGGCGAGGTGGTTTGGACTATCAATGTGCAGGATCTGGTTCTCATCGGCCGCCTATTTGACGAGGGCAAGGTCGACATGACCAAAATCGTGGCCGTCACAGGTTCTGAAATCGAAAAACCGCAGTACTATCAGTTGATCAGCGGTGCTCCGGTCGAGACGATCCTCAAGGGAAACCTCAAGAAACAAAAAGAGCAGGATCATGTGCGCATCATCTCAGGCAATGTGCTTACGGGCGTAAAAACAGCGGCAGAGGGCTACATAGCATTCTACGCCAACCAACTAACGGTGATTCCCGAAGGCGATAAATACGAGTTCTTGGGCTGGGCAATGCCTCGTTTCGGGAAATTCTCGGTATCTCGTTCCTATTTCTCGTGGCTCTGCCCAAAGAAGGCTTACAATCTCGATACCAACCTCAATGGCGGCGAGCGTCCGTTTGTGGTAACCGGGCTCTACGAGCAATACTTGCCCATGGACATCTACCCGATGCACCTGCTGAAGGCTTGTCTGGCCGGTGATATTGATAAAATGGAGAATCTCGGAATTTACGAGGTGACGGAGGAGGATTTTGCACTGTGCGAGTTCGTCGATCCTTCGAAGATCGAGATTCAACAGATCATCCGCGACGGTATCAACTTAATGATGAAGGAGGCATAATGATGGGATTACGTAATTTAGTAGATAAAGTCAAGCCTACGTTCGCCAAAGGCGGCAAGTTAGGCTTCTTGGAATCGACCTTCGATGCGTTCGAGACCTTCTTGTTTGTGCCCAACACAACCACAATGAAGGGTACGCACGTGCGCGACTGTAATGACATGAAACGCACGATGATTGTAGTGGTGGTGGCATTGATGCCGGCACTTCTTTTCGGATTTTACAATACCGGTTATCAACACTTTCTGTCGCAAGGTATCACACCCGAACTGTGGAGTTCGTTGTGGTTCGGATTCCTGAAGGTGCTACCGATCATCATTGTCTCCTACGTCGTAGGTCTGGCAATCGAATTCGGATTTGCGCAGAGTCGGGGTCACGAGGTCAATGAAGGTTTCTTGGTGACGGGTATGTTGATTCCGATGATTATGCCTGTTGACATTCCGCTGTGGATGGTGGCGTTGAGCACCGCATTTTCCGTTGTCTTCTGTAAAGAGGTCTTCGGTGGTACGGGCATGAACGTCTTTAATCCCGCCTTGGTGGCTCGTGCTTTTGCATTCTTCGCTTACACCCCCTCCATGTCGGGTGCAACCGTCTGGATTGCCGGTTTGAGCAGTGGCGAAGGGGTTGTAGACGGGTTCTCCGGTGCTACGGCTCTGGAGCAGTTGAGCACTACGGGTGCAATGACCTACTCACCGCTCGATGCATTCTTTGGTTTCATACCGGGCTGTATCGGAGAGACTTCAACCTTGGCTATTCTGATTGGTGCCGCGATTCTGCTCTTCACGGGCATCGCCTCATGGCGCACGATGGTCAGTGTATTTGTCGGTGGTATTGCAATGGGCTACTTGTTCTACGCATTAGGGGTAACGACTTATCCGCCCTATTATCATTGGATTATCGGAGGATTCGCATTCGGAGCCGTCTTCATGGCAACCGATCCCGTCACTTCGGCACAGACCAACAAAGGTAAATACATCGTGGGTCTGATGACCGGTGCGCTGGCGGTGATGATCCGCGTCATCAATCCGGCTTATCCCGAAGGTATGATGTTGTCGATTCTCTTTATGAATGCGCTGGCTCCGCTGGTAGACTACTGTGTGGTCGAGGCGAACATTTCGCGCAGACAGAAACGTGTTAAATCAGTAAAATAGGGGAGGACGATGAAAAAATTCAAATGTAACGTTTGTGGTTATATCCACGAAGGTGATGCCGCTCCCGAAACGTGTCCCGTGTGCAAGGCTCCCGCATCGGAGTTTACGGAGATAAAAAAAGTCGGCATGTTCAGCAACAAGAACAGCAACGCCTATATCATGATGTACTCTACGGTGATGGTGGTGATTGTGGCTGCTCTGTTGGCTGTGGCGGCTATGGCTCTGCAAAAACGGCAGAATGCCAATATTCTGAACGAGAAGAAAGAGGCTATCCTTGCTTCGTTGTCGGCCGTGGGCGAAAACTACGACTCCTATGTAACGGCCTATGCGGTGGATGCCGCGGGTCAGAAGATCGAATCCATCACCCCGGATGCCGTACTTCAGTTGTTGTTCGACATGAAAGGTGCGATCGCAGCCAAGACCTATCCCGTTTTCGAAGCGCAGGACGGACGCATTGTACTTCCCGTCAGCGGTACAGGGTTGTGGGGTCCAATCTGGGGCTATGTGGCTCTGGATAAGGATATGAATACCATTGCCGGTGTTGTATTCGGACATCAGGGTGAAACTCCGGGTCTGGGTGCCGAGATTGCGACACCGAAACACTGGGCAATGTATGTAGGCAAAAAAGTATTTGAGGGCGAAGAGTTCGTCTCGGTGAAACTGCATAAAGGCGGCGCGACAGAGGCTAATTTAGCGCATGAGGTAGATGCTATTTCGGGTGGTACCAAGACCTCGGATGGTGTGTCGAACATGCTCTACACCAGTCTCGAAAACTACCTACCACTGCTGAATACCAAACGCCTGCCTGTAACTCCTGCGACAGAGGTTGCTGTGGAAGTTGTGTCTAACGAAGAAAATGTAGAAAACAATGAGTAAGAGTGAAAAAGAGCCGCTGTTTTCGGCTAACAATAGAAAATTTCTAACAGGCCCGTTCTCGGCAAATAACCCGGTCATCGTACAGATCCTCGGTATCTGCTCGGCATTGGCAGTGACTGTGCAACTCAAACCCGCTATCGTCATGGCTCTTTCCGTGACGGTGGTAACGGGATTTTCCAACCTCGTGATGTCACTGTTGCGCAACGGTATACCTTCGCGTATTCGTATCATCGTGCAGTTGGTGGTTATCGCCGCATTGGTGATCTTGGTGGATCAGGTGCTAAAGGCCTTTGTCTTCGAAATCTCGAAACAACTTTCGGTCTACGTAGGCCTTATCATCACCAACTGTATCGTCATGGGACGTGTCGAGGCTTTTGCACTGGCAAACAAGCCGTGGCCCTCGTTCCTCGACGGCATCGGTAACGGTTTGGGCTACGGTCTGATCTTGGTGATCGTCGCCTTCTTCCGTGAGTTATTCGGATCGGGCACGCTCTTCGGATTTCAGATTATCCCTGAGAGTTGGTATGCTGCCGAAGGTGGTTTCTACTACAACAACGGATTGATGTTGTTCCCTCCCATGGCTCTGATCGTGGTGGGCTGCATCATCTGGGTACATCGTTCACACAACAAGGATTTACAGGAAAAATAGGAGAATAGCGTATGGAATCATTAAATATATTTATCAGGTCGATTTTTATCGACAATATGGTGTTCGCCTTCTTCTTCGGTATGTGTTCCTACATTGCCGTTTCGAAGAGTGTGAAGACTGCGCTGGGACTGGGTGTTGCCGTTACGTTCGTGATGGTAATGACCGTGCCGTTGAATTATATGCTCTATGAGTATGTGCTCAAGGCAAATGCGCTGATTGAGGGGGTGGATCTTAATTTCCTCTCGTTCATCATTTTCATCGCCGTGATCGCGGCTTTCACCCAGCTGGTCGAAATGGCGGTAGAGAAATTCTCGCCCACGTTGTACAGCCAGTTGGGCATCTTCCTGCCGTTGATCGCTGTAAACTGCGCCATCATGGGTGGTTCGCTGTTTATGCAGCAGAAAGTCGATGCGCTGGAGATTACTTCGCTCTGGCAATCGATCGTCTATGGTCTGGGTTCGGGTTTGGGCTGGTGGCTGGCAATCGTCATGATGGCTGCTATTCGTGAAAAAACGACCTATTCTCATATTCCCGCCGCACTGAAAGGTCCGGGTATTGCATTCATTATTACGGGACTTATGGGCATTGCCTTCATGATGTTCTCCGGCATTCAGCTTTAACCTTAAAAGAGATTTAGAAAATGGAATTAACAATTATAGTTGCAATTGTTGCCTTTCTGGTAGTAACACTGATCTTGGTGGGACTACTTCTCTTTGCAAAGGCAAAACTAACCTCGTCGGGCGAGGTGACGATCGACATCAACGATGGCGAGAAAGTACTCACGACCGAGAGTGGCTCGACGCTGCTCGCAACGCTGGCCAACAACAAAGTGTTCTTGCCTTCGGCTTGCGGTGGCGGCGGTTCATGCGGTATGTGTAAATGTCAGGTACTGGAAGGCGGTGGCGATATTCTGCCGACTGAGACCGGTTTCATCTCGCGCAAATTGGCGAAGGACAACTGGCGTTTAGGTTGCCAAGTAAAGGTCAAAGAGAACTTGAAAATCAAGGTTTCGGAGGCTGTACTGGGAGTTAAGAAGTGGGAGTGTGAGGTGGTTTCGAATCGCAGTATTTCGACTTTCCTCAAAGAGTTCATCGTTAAATTACCTGCCGGCGAGAACCTGAATTTCCGCAGTGGCGGTTATATCCAGATCGACATCCCGAAATACGAAGGGATCAAATTCGCAGACATGGATATTGATCCGCAGTTCCGCGAGGATTGGACGAAGTTCAAAATGTGGGATCTGGTGACAAACAATCCGGAGGCTACTTTCCGTGCGTATTCGATGGCCAACCATCCTGCTGAAGGAAACATCATCATGCTGAATATCCGCATTGCAACACCTCCCTTCGATCGTGTCAACGGCGGTTTCATGAAGTTAAATCCGGGTATCTGTTCCTCCTATGTCTTCTCGCGTAAGCCGGGTGACAAGGTGACGATCTCAGGCCCCTACGGCGAATTCTTCTTGCCCGACAATCTGTCCGATACACAGGAGTTGATCTTCATCGGCGGCGGTGCAGGCATGGCACCCATGCGTAGCCATATCATGCACCTGTTCAAAACCGAAAAGACCTCACGTCCCGTATCGTTCTGGTATGGTGCTCGTGCACTCCGTGAGGCTCCTTATATGGATGAATTCACCGAGATCGAACGCGACTTCCCGAATTTCAAGTTTAACTTGGCTTTGGATCGTCCCGATCCGGAGGCTGATGCAGCGGGCGTTAAGTACACCACCGGTTTCGTTCACAACGTGCTTCTTGAGAATTACTTAAAGAATCACGAAGATCCCGAAGGGTGTATCTATCTCATGTGCGGACCTCCGATGATGATCGCCTCAGTGGTCAAGATGCTTGACAATTTAGGCGTTCCTCCCGAAAATATTTTATACGATAACTTCGGTTCGTAATCGAACGAAAAACTGTAGTAATAAAGCCTCGCAATGCGGGGCTTTATTCGTTTGAGTCACTCGTCTTGTTTTCGGCTACCAAGATAAAACAATGGATCAAGCGCAAACCCGGTGGGAAGTGGTAGGTGAAAAGTGGATCAGGCAGAAATACACACACGATCCTCGAGCCTGTCGAGAGGTCGCCTGTTTGTTTTCGATCCTCGAGCCTGTCGAGAGGTACACTGGAAACACAATGCACGATCCTCGAGCCTGTCGAGAGGTCGCAAAGACAATCAGTACCGTGTCCTTGCGACCTCTCGACAGGCTCGAGGATCGTGCATATTTTTTGCCCTGCTCTGCTCTTCCGACTTGGCAAAAAAGCGTCAAGAAATCGGAGGGCTAAAAATGCCCGGAAACGGAGACCTTTTGCTT
>JAVXCD010000006.1:7978-22269 GCA_036659655.1 Alistipes sp. | reverse complement strand
CTCTCGACAAGCTCGAGGATCGTGAAATGTGTTTCCAGTGTACTTTGCGACCTCTCGACAAGCTCGAGGATCGTGTATTTTCAAGTGTTCTGTGGGTACAGACTATAATTTTATTTCATCTTACGCACAAAGCACTCGATCGTATTTTCCATCAGACAGCAGATCGTCATGGGACCCACCCCGCCCGGAACCGGTGTGATGACCGAAGCGAGAGGCTCTACGGCAGCAAAATCCACATCGCCACACAGTTTGCCCGTCGCCGGGTCGCGATTGACCCCCACATCGACAACCACCGCACCTTCGCGCACCATATCGGCCGTCACAAACTTGGGTCGGCCGATTGCTACAACCAAAATATCCGCACCCGAAGCCACCGCTGCAAGATCCTTTGTGCGACTATGAGCCATGGTCACCGTGGCATTGCGGTCGAGCAGCAGTTTCGCCACGGGAAGACCCACAATGCTACTGCGCCCAATCACCACAGCATGTTTTCCCTCGATCCCCACGCCCGCAGCATCCAGCATCTTGATGATGCCTTTGGGTGTGCAGGGAAGCGTGCAAGACTGTTTTTGCCACAATGCCGCCACGTTCAGCGGGTGAAATCCGTCCACATCTTTGCTTTGCAGGATGGCCGAGATCACCCGATCCTCGTTGATCTGTTTGGGCAGAGGGAGTTGCACTAAAATACCGTCTACACTCTCGTCCGCATTCAGTTCCGCGATCAGGTCGAGTAATTCCGGCTCTTGGATGGTCGCCGGTTTGCGAATGGTCGTGTTGCGAATGCCGACTTCAGCCGAAGCTTTCGCCTTGCCCGTAACATACGACACGCTACCGGCATCCTCCCCTACAAGAATCACAACGAGATGAGGCGCACGTCCATATTTTGTTGTCAATGAGGCAACTGACGCTGCCATTTCGGCTTTCAATTTCGCCGATAGTTCTTTTCCGCTTATAACCATATCTTCTGTTTTATAATTTACTATTCAAAGGCTTTCGCACCTATATCGCTTCGGTAAAATAAGTTATCACACGTTATTTTACCCACTTCAGTGAGTGCTTTTGCCTGTGCTTCACGCAACGTTGCACCTTGACAGACAACAATCATCACGCGTCCGCCAGCGGTCTGCAACACCCCCTCTTTGACCGTAGTGCCCATGTGATACACCGTACCCTGCACCCGATCAAGCCCCACGATTGGGAATCCTTTTTCATAAGCCTCGGGGTAGCCTTTCGAAGCGAGGACAATGCCCAGTGTCACAAAATCGTACCATTCGATTTGCATTTCGCGTCCGGCTACCACACTACAAAATACCTCGTAAATATCACTCTTCATCCGAGGTAGCACCACCTCCGTTTCGGGGTCCCCGAAACGGGCATTAAACTCGATCACCTTGATCCCGTCTCGAGTCTTCATCAGCCCGCCGTAGAGCACACCCGTAAACGGGCAGCCCTCCTGCACCAGCGCATCCGCCGTGGGCTGCATGATCTGCGTCAGCGCATACACCTCATCCGCCGCCGAGATGAACGGCAGGGGTGAATATGCGCCCATACCGCCTGTATTGCCCCCTTTATCCCCGTCGAAAGCGCGTTTGTGATCCTGCGCCAGCACCATTGGATAGACTTTGTGTCCCGACACAAAACACATGAACGAGAACTCAGGTCCTTCGAGATACTCCTCGATCACGACCTTGCCCTTGCCGAATTTATCCTCTTCGAGCATGTCTCGCAATGCCGCTTCAGCCTCGGTCAAAGTCTCGGCAATCACCACGCCCTTGCCTGCCGCCAAGCCGTCATACTTCAGCACCGTGGGCAAGGCGTGCGATTTCACATAGGACAGAGCCGTATCAAAATCCGAAAAAGTACGGAATTGCGCCGTCGGAATAGCGTACTTCACCATCAGGTTTTTCGCAAATTCCTTGCTCGACTCGATGCGCGCAGCACGCTGAGTAGGGCCGAAGATGCACAGGCCATTCGCCTGAAACAGATCGACCACACCTGCTGCCAACGCCACCTCAGGGCCCACAACCGTGAGGTCAATAGCATGGGAAACAGCAAAGTCCTTCAACTTTGCGACCTCTGTATCTTTAATCGCCACACATTCAGCCAACGTTGCGATGCCGGCATTACCGGGTGCACAATAAATTTTGGTCACCCGCTCCGATTTCGCAAGCGCATCCACAATAGCGTGACAGCGTCCGCCACCACCAATTACTAAGACTTTCATAAATTCTTTTTTCGCTTAGAAGCTGTTTAAATTTGTTACCGAAGTTATTTGAGAGCTATTTTTGTTCCTGTTTTTGTTCTGTAAATCCGATTTTAGCGAGCTAAATGAGGATTTATAGGACGGAAACTGGGGCGAAAAGAGCCGAAAAGAACGAGATTAATAGATTTAAAACAGCTTTTTAGTGCTTAAAATGGCGCATTCCGGTAAATATCATTGCAATTCCTTTTTCATTGGCCATACGGATCGAATCCTCGTCCCGCACACTGCCACCGGGTTGCACAATCGCCGTAACGCCATATTGCGCCGCCACGCTCACACAGTCGTCGAAAGGAAAAAATCCGTCGGAGGCCAACACCAATCCTTCGGTTTCACCTGCGGCATGTGCCTGTTTAAGAGCTATTTCCGCCGAGCCGATGCGGTTCATCTGCCCAGCACCCACACCGAGTGTCCGTCCGTTTTTCACCACCACAATCGCATTCGACTTCACGTGTTTCACAAGGTGCCAACCGAAATTCAGGTCAGCCATCTGTTCTGCCGCAGGTTGCTGCTCCGTCACACACTGCTCCGCCTTCACAGTCAACGTATCCACGTCTAAATCCTGCGACAGCAACCCCCCGTTCACGCTCACATATTGACGGGGTTTTCCCTCCGTGCGCTCCATCTTCACCTCCAGCAGCCGCAGGTTTTTCTTGGTGCAGAGCACCTCCAACGCCTCAGGTGTGAAAGCCGGAGCCATGATGATTTCGAGAAAAATCGGCTTCATTAATGCCGCCATCTCAGCCGTTAGTGTACAGTTGGTCGCCACGATCCCCCCAAAGATACTAATTTTATCGGCTTCGTATGCTTTTGTCCACGCCTCCGTTCCGTTTTTTCCGACGGCCGCACCGCAGGGATTCATGTGTTTAAGTCCCACACAGAACGGCTCGTTAAATTCGCGAACAATGCCCAGCGCGGCATTTGCATCTTGTATGTTATTGTATGACAACTCCTTGCCGTGAAGTTGCTTGGCGAAGGCCAGCGAGTAAGAAACCTCCGCCGCCTGCCGATAAAACTTCGCATTTTGGTGCGGATTCTCGCCGTAGCGCAACGACTGCACCAGATCATATTCTAAGAAAAGTTTCTCGTTCAGCCCCGCCTGCGCCCGCATATAAGTCGCAATCATCGCATCATACTCCGCGGTATGCGTGTAGGCTTTGGCCGAGAGTTCGAGCCGCGTCTGCACCGTGGTGTTCCCGCTCTTTTCGATCTCGCGGAGCACCTGCGCATAATCCTCCGGATCACACACCACCGTCACATCGGCATAATTCTTCGCGGCACTGCGCAACATCGAAGGGCCCCCGATGTCGATATTTTCGATCGCCTCGGCCCGTTGCACATCGGGCTTCTCGATGGTGCGACGAAACGGATAGAGATTCACACAGACCATGTCTATAAACTCTATCTTATTCTCTTTCAACTCTTTGATATGTTTCGGGTCGTCACGTCGCGCCAGCAGTCCACCGTGCACATTCGGGTGCAAGGTCTTCACTCGCCCATCACAAATTTCGGGAAAACCCGTCACCTCGCTGATACCGATCACCTCAACCCCACTGTCTGCAAGAAGTTTCATCGTCCCCCCCGTTGCTATAATCTCCCAGCCCAATCGGCGCAGATCACGGGCAAATTCCACCACGCCCGTTTTGTCGCTCACGCTTACTAATGCTCTCATATAACCTATTTATTTTATAATTTTCTGAATCGTTTCTATATAGAGCTGATGCTCCACTGCATGAATCATCGCCTCCACCTCGTCGAGGTCGTCGCCCTCATAGTTGAACGCCCGTTGTGCCACGATGCGTCCGCCGTCGAGCGACGAGTCAACCTGATGGATCGTCACACCATAGACCTTCACGCCATATTCGAACGCCTGCTCAATGGCGTGTGCTCCCTTGAATGCCGGCAGCAACGAGGGGTGGATATTGAGAATCCGCCCTTCATAACCCGACAACAGCACCTCACCAATGATCCGCATATAACCCGCCAAGCAGACCAGTTCCACGGCCTTCTCATCGAGCCTTCGCACAATCTCCCGTTCAAAATCCGCTTTCGACGCATAGGTTTTCGGATCGAACACAAACGTTTCGACCCCGTGTCGTGCAGCACGTTCCACCACCTGAGCCTTCGGCTGATCGCAGACCATGAGTACCACCTGCGCCCCGACCTCACCGCTCTCACACGCCGCGACGATCGCCTCGAAGTTCGACCCTGTGCCGCTGGCAAAAACCGCAAGCCGTCGCATACTACAAGATCACAACGCCCGGTGTGTCAGTCACTTTACCGATCACCGCAGCCCGTTCACCCTGCGCCGTAAGAATGTCGATGGCGATTTGTGCCTGCGCAGCATCAAGTGCGAGCACCATGCCGATGCCCATGTTGAAGATGTTAAACATCTCGCGGTGCGCCACCTTGCCCTGTTTTTCCAGCAGATGGAACACGGGCAGAATCTCCCATGTACCCTCTTTGATCTCCAACCCCTGCCCCTCGTGCAGGATGCGGGGAATATTTTCGTCGAAGCCACCGCCCGTGATGTGGCAAATGCCGTGAACATCACACGCACGGATCACCTCCAACACCTGTTTCACATAGATCTTCGTCGGGGTCAACAGCACCTCTCCCAAGGTTTTCTCCGACAATTCGGGATACACTTTGTGCAGATCCAACCCGCTATCGCTGACAATCTTGCGCACCAGACTGAATCCATTGGAGTGCACACCACTCGATGCCACACCCACCAACACATCTCCGGATTTCACCTTCGAGCCGTCGATGAGTTGCGACTTTTCGACCACGCCGACCGTGAAGCCGGCAATGTCGTATTCACCATCGCTGTACATGCCCGGCATCTCGGCCGTCTCTCCGCCCACCAAGGCGCAACCCGCTTGACGGCAGCCCTCGGCAACACCGCTCACAATGGCCTCGATCTTCTCCGGTTCGTTGTGACCCACAGCCACATAGTCGAGGAAAACCAACGGTTCCGCGCCCTGTGCCAGCACGTCATTCACACACATCGCCACCGCATCAATACCGATCGTATCGTGTCGGTTCAGCTCAAATGCGAGTTTCAGCTTGGTACCCACACCATCCGTACCGCTGACCAAAATAGGTTCTTTCACCTTCAGTGCCGAAAGGTCGAACATTCCGCCGAACGCGCCGATGTTGCCCATCACGCCCAAACGTGCCGTGGAAGCTACATGCTTCTTGATGCGTCGCACCACTTCGTATCCGGCCTCCAAATTCACACCGGCCTTTTCATAACTCTGTGCCATATTTTTATATTATTTATTTTCAACATTTACTACATTTATTTGCCTCTTCCACCGGTTGATACAAAGCCGTAGGATATTTACCCGTGAAGCAGGCCAAACAGAGTTCCGAGCGGTTACCCGCCTTGAACAGAGCCTCTTCCGATAAGAACGCCAGTGTGTCGCATCCGATCATCTCGCACACTTCACTCAGTCCCCTGCGAGCACAAAGCAACTCCTCGTACGTCGACATATCGACCCCGTAGAAACAGGGATTTTTGATCGCCGGACTGGCAATGCGCAGATGTACCTCCTTGGCTCCCACCTCTTTGAGCATCGACACAATGCGACGCGAAGTCGTGCCCCGAACGATCGAGTCGTCGATCAGCACCACCCGTTTGCCCCGCACAATCGAGCGCACGGCCGAAAGTTTCATCCGCACACCCTTCTCGCGTAACTCCTGCGAGGGCTGAATAAAGGTTCGTCCGATATATTTGTTTTTGATGAGTCCCATCTCGTAGGGCAGACCACTTGCCTCGGCATAGCCCATCGCTGCACTGAGGCTCGAATCGGGTACACCGACCACAATATCCGCCTCAACGGGCGACTCTTTATAGAGCAATTTCCCGCTCTCCTTGCGGAAAGCATGGACGTTGCACCCCTCTATGTCGCTGTCGGGACGAGAAAAATAGATATACTCCATGGCACACATCTGATGCCGTTTGTACATCGAGTAGTCGCTGCTGCGGATGCCTTGGTCGTCGATGGTGAGGATCTCCCCCGGCTCGACATCGCGCACAAACTCTGCACCCAAAATATCAAGGGCACAGGTCTCACTGCTAACGACATACCCGCCATCAAGCCGCCCGATCGAGAGGGGGCGCAACCCATACTTATCGCGACAGGCATAGATGCGATTCGCCGTCATGATGACAAAAGTGAAGGCACCCTCAAGCATATTCAACGCGTCGATAATGGCGTAAATACGCGGACGCTCATGATACTTGGTCTCTTTTTTGATCAAGTGAGCCAAGATCTCGCTGTCGGAGGTAGATTGAAACAGGCTGCCTTTATTTTCGAGGTAACGCCGCAACTGTTCCGAGTTGACCAAATTGCCGTTGTGCGCCAATGCAAAGTCGCCCGTATTGTGGCGGAACATGAACGGCTGCACATTTTCGATGCCGCCGCCACCTGCCGTAGAGTAGCGCACATGACCGATGGCCATGTTGCCGTCGAGCGTCGAGAGGCTATTTTCCTTGAAGACCTCCGTCACCAGTCCCTCGCCCTTGATGCGTTTGAACACACCCTCCTCATTCACGCTCACAATACCGCAGCCCTCCTGCCCCCGATGTTGCAGTGCATGAAGACCATAGTATGTTAGCGACGAAGCGTGGGGAACTCCGTAGACCCCCAGCACTCCGCACTCTTCGTGAATTTCTCTATCGCAAATTTGCTGCATCATCGTAGCACCTTATTTTTCGATTTTCTGCAACCGCGCCAAGATCTCCTCGTAAGCCTCACGCACCTTGCCCAAATCGCGGCGGAAACGGTCTTTGTCGAGTTTCTCGTTGGTGGTCAAATCCCACAGACGGCATGTATCGGGCGACACCTCGTCGGCCAATACGATCTCCCCTTCGGAAGTTTTACCAAACTCGATCTTGAAGTCCACCAAATTGATGTTCATCCGGGCGAAGAGATTTTTTAACACCTCGTTGATCTTCCGCGTCATGGCGTAGATCAGGTCGAGCTCCTCGTAGGTAGCGGCACCCAATGCTACGGCGTGGTCGTTGTTGATCAGCGGATCGCCTAACTCATCTTTCTTGTAGCAGATGTCGATAATGACGTTCGACGGCTTTGTTCCCTCCTCAATTCCAAGACGTTGCGACATAGAACCGGCGATGGTATTACGAACGATCACCTCCAGTGGAATGATCGACACCTTGCGGCAAAGCTGGTCGCGGTCGTTGAGTGTTTTGATATAGTGGGTTCGAATGCCCGCCTCGTGCAGGTGTTTAAAAATGAGCGTCGAGATGGCGTTGTTCAACACGCCTTTGTTCTCGATGGTCGCCTTTTTGATGTTGTTGAAGGCCGTAGCGGCATCCTTGTAGTGCATGATGATCAGATCGTTGTCATCGGTACGGAAAACCTGTTTGGCCTTACCCTCGTAAAGCATTTCGAGTTGTTGCATAGTTGTTTGAGTTTTTAATTTATGTTTATTTTCGAAACTGTTTGAATTTGTTACCAAAGTTATTTTAGCGCTATTTTTGTTCCTGTTTTTGTGCTGTAAATCCGATTTCAGCGAGCTAAATGAAGATTTACAGGACGGAAACCGGGGCGAAAAGAGCCGAAAAGAGGAGATTAATAAATTTAAAACAGCTTCTTATTCCTTCTTTTTCCGAAAATAGTTCACGGCATTCACAAACAACGGCTGTTGCCTGTTGCCCGTGATATTCTTAAATAGATTTTTCTCATAACGTTCCGAGTGTCCCATCTTGCCCAGAATCTGCCCATCTCGCGACACCAGCCCCTCGATGGCATAAGACGAGCCGTTGGGATTATAGGGTGCCTCCGCCGTGACACGCCCCGAGGCATCCACATATTGGAAAGCAACCTGTCCCGCAGCAAAAAGCTCCTGCGCTAACTGCTCGCTGACCACAAATTTGCCCTCACCGTGACTCACGGCAATGGCGTGGCACTCACCCACGGTGAGACCCGCCAACCACGGAGAGTTCACCGAGGAGACGCGTGTTGTCACGATCTGCGAGATGTGGCGGTTGATGTCGTTGCGGAACAACGTTGGCGAGGCTTTGGTCACACGCCCCAGTCGTCCGTAGGGCAGCAGACCCGATTTGACCAATGCCTGAAAACCGTTGCAGATACCTAAAATCAAGCCGCCACGATCGATCAGTTTGTGAATTTCAGCGGCAATATCTTTGTTATTTAACACATTCACAATGAATTTAGCACTTCCGTCCGGCTCATCACCGGCCGAGAACCCACCGCTCAGCACGAAAATCTGACACGCCGCAATATGCTCTTTCATCTGCTTGATCGAGCGCAGAATATCGTCGCTTTCGATGTTGCAGAGCACACTCGTATGCACCTGTGCACCCGCCTTGCGGAAGGCTTTTGCCGTGTCGTAGTCGCAGTTGGTGCCGGGGAAAACAGGCAGGTAGACCACCGGTCTGTCGATCGCCGTGCCTTTGTATTCGAACGTACACTCGGTGGGGTTCACCTCCATTACCGAGGCGTGATTCACGCCCTTATCGGGATATATTTCGCAGAACCGCTCGGTGTTTGCCCGATAGAGATCCTCCAGCGGCAGAGTCTGGTTGTTGACGGTCAAGGTCGCCTGCGCCACGGTCTGACCCAATAGGATCGCCTGCGGAAAATGGAGCAGTTCCGTGCTCTCAACCAGCATCGAACCATAAGCATACTCAAACAGTTGGGTTTCAGCCACCGACACCTCCGCGCCGATCCGATTGCCAAAAGACATCTTCGCCAACGCCTCAGCCACGCCGCCGAAACCCACCGCCCACGCCGAGCAGATCACCCCCTTTTCGATCTTCCCGCTGACAAAATCAAAGTTTGCCATCAACGCCTGCGTATCAGGCATCCGGTTTTCGAGGGGCGTATGTTGCACCAGATAGATGTAGTTGCCGGCTTGTTTGAAATCGGTAGAGATGACATGCGTAGCATCCACAGTGGTGATACCGAAGGCCATCAACATCGGCGGAACATTGATCTCTCCGAAGGTTCCGCTCATCGAATCCTTGCCGCCAATCGAGGGCAATCCCAATTCGACCTGCATCTTCAGCGCACCCAGCAGTGCACTCAGCGGCTTGCCCCACGAGGTAGAACACTTGGTCATCCGCTCGAAATACTCCTGATAGGAGTAGCGCATCTTGTTGTAACGTGCACCTGCCGCCACTACTTTCGCCGCAGCCTCGACTACCGCGTAAGCAGCACCGTGGTAGGGACTCCATGTTGAGATAAACGGATTGTAACCAAAGGCCATGATACTCGCCGTATCGGTGTAGCCCTCCACCGGGAGTTTCTGCACCGAAACCTGCGTCTCGGACGATTGTGTGCGTCCGCCGAAGGGCATCAACACCGTCGAAGCCCCGATCGAGGCATCAAACATCTCGATCAAACCCCGTTGCGACACGACATTGGGATCGCTCAGGTTGTTTTTCAATCGCTCGGCAAGATTCTCACCCGCCACTTCACGTATAAAAGGATTGCGGTCGACAACGGCCCCAATGGTCGCTTTGGCATAGTGTTTCGCCCCTGCGCTATCAATGAATTCACGGGACAGATCCACCACTTGCACCCCTTTGTTGAACATTCTCAACCGGTTGGTGTCGGTGACATCCGCCACATGCACCACCTCGATATTCTCCTGACGGCAATAAACGCAAAATTCTTTCACATCGGAGGCTTCCACCACCACCGACATCCGTTCCTGCGACTCACTGATAGCCAACTCCGTGGAGTTCAAACCGCTATATTTGGTCGGCACACGGTCGAGATAAATATCCAGCCCCTCGGTCAACTCTCCGATCGCCACACTCACACCGCCCGCACCGAAGTCGTTCGATTTCTTGATGAGCCTTGTCACCTCCGCACGGCGGAACAGACGTTCCAACTTGCGCTCTTCGGGAGCATTGCCCTTCTGCACCTCACTGCCGCAGGTCTCCAGCGACTTGGTGTTGTGCTCTTTCGATGAGCCGGTGGCTCCGCCGATGCCGTCGCGTCCCGTGCGTCCGCCCAGCAACAGCACCACGTCTCCTGTTTCGGGTCGTTCCCGGCGGACATTTGCCGCCTTCACCGCACCCACCACAGCCCCTACTTCCAGCCGTTTGGCGACGTAGTTGTCGTGATATATTTCGCGTACATGCGTGGTAGCCAGACCAATCTGATTGCCATAACTTGAGTAGCCCGCCGCAGCCTTGAGTGAGATCACCCGCTGCGGAAGTTTGCCCGGCAGGGTCTCGGACACCGGCTTATAGATGTCGCCCGCACCCGTCACCCGCATCGCCTGATAGACGTAACTGCGTCCCGACAACGGGTCGCGGATCGCTCCGCCCAAACAGGTCGAAGCACCGCCGAAAGGTTCGATCTCGGTGGGGTGATTATGGGTCTCATTTTTGAATTGCAGCAACCATTTTTCAGGTGTTCCGTCCACATCCACATCGACGAAGATGCTGCACGCATTGTTCTCCTCGCTGACCTCTAAATCGTCCAGCAACCCCTTGTGACGCAGATAACGGGCTCCGATTGTGGCAATATCCATCAGACACAGGCTCTTCTTCTCCCGTCCCAGTTCACGACGGATGGTCAGATACAAGGCCATGGTCTGCTCGATCTCCCCCTTCACGAACGACTCCTCGACGCGGATGTCCTCCAAATCGGTGGTGAAGGTCGTATGGCGACAGTGGTCGCTCCAATAAGTGTCCAAAATGCGAAGTTCCGTTTCGTAGGGATCGCGTCCCTCACCCTTGAAATAGCGCACCACTTCGCGCAGGTCGTCGGCATTCATTGCCAGACCGTATTGCCGGCAGTAGGGCTCCAATTCGAGCTCGGTCATTGCCGTAAATCCGGTCAGCACCGGCACGGGTTTCACCTCGGCATCCTCCCGATCGGTCAGCACGTCGAGGTCTTTCTCGCGCGCCTCAACCGCATTGATGTAGTAGGCTTTGATGCGGGTCACCTCTGCCGCCGACACCTCGTTGTCAAAGAGCAGCAGTTTCGAGGATTTGATATGTACCTGTGCCGTCGGCTCGATCAGGCGGACACAGTCCATGGCCGAAGCTGCCCGCTGGTCAAATTGCCCCGGCAGAAACTCGACGGCAACATAGTTCGCACCCGTCAAATCACACGTGTCGGTGACACGGTCGGTAACAATCTCACCAAAGACCGCATAGCGGCTCTTCTCCAGCAACTCCGCCGAAAAACCAAACAAATCATACACATTCAGCAGGCGCAACGTGCGTAGATTGAGGTTTAAGTTGGTGTTTAACTCTCGGCGCAAACTCTCGGCCTGCACCTGAAATTCGGAATACTTCTCTACAAAAATTCGGTAATTCTTCATGCTATATTCTGCTCTTATTTTACAAATTCAGCTGCCCATTCGGACATATATTCTTCGGCCGTCATCCCCACAAAGGTGATGTGACCCATTTTGCGTTTGGGTTTGTTTACGGTCTTGCCGTAGAGGTGAACGTAACAATCGAGGTGTTCACCCTTGGCCATGCGTTCGGCAGCGGTCAGATCCTCACCCAAGATATTCTTCATCACCGTCGGGCGCACCAACTCCGGTTGCTCCAAGGGCATCTCCAACAGATAGCGCACCAGTTCGCGAAACTGATTGGTCGTGCAACCCTCGATGGTGTAATGTCCGCTGTTGTGAGGACGCGGAGCCATCTCGTTGAATAGGATCTCCTCTCCCCGAATGAAATATTCGATTGCCAAAATGCCACGGTAGCCACACGCCCGCATAAACTGCTTGCTCTGCGCCACCAGCCGGTCGCGCAACATGTCGTCCATCGCCGCCGGCACAAGGCACAGATCGAGGATGCCACCCTTGTGAATATTGCGTCCGACGGGAAACGAGACGATCTGCTCGTCATCGGCCACCATCACAATACTCGCCTCGAAATCGAAGTGTACAAACTCCTCCAAAATGCAAGGTACGGCAAGCATCGGCAACGCCCCATCCACATCCTCCACACCTTTCAGCACGGCCTGTCCGTGGCCGTCGTAACCCAATGTGCGGGTCTTCAGCACACACGGGAAACCCATCTCCAGCACCGCCGCGCGTAGTGATTCCGCATCATCCACCGCCTTGTAACCCGGAGTTTGCAAGCCATGTTCGCGAGCATTGTCCTTCTCCCGCAACCGGTCTTGCGAATCAAAAAGCGGGCGAGAGCCCTGTTTTATATTATATTTCTCCGACAACGAAACCAACAGGTCTCCCGGGATATTTTCAAATTCGTAAGTCACCACGTCACTCTGCGCACAGAGATATTCCAACGCCTGCGGATCGTCGAACTCCCCGACCACACACTCGTCACTGAGCGCAAAAGCCGGTGCATCCTCCGACGGATCGAGACACACGGTCTGAGCCCCCAGTTGATGTGCCTCGACGATGATCATCAGCCCCAGCTGACCTCCGCCTATGATTCCGATCTTCTTCATCACAACTTCACCTCCATCACTTCGGCCGTTTGTCGCGCACGGAAAGCATCTAACTTCGCTGCTAACGCCGCATCCTGCAACGCCAAAATCGACACAGCAATCAACGCTGCATTTTTGGCCCCATTGATCGCCACCGTCGCCACGGGAACACCCGCAGGCATCTGCACCACAGAAAGCAACGAATCAAGTCCATTCAGTGCGCGCGATTTCACGGGAACACCCACCACCGGCAGCGGTGTCATGGCAGCCACCATGCCCGGCAAATGTGCAGCACCGCCCGCACCGGCGATAATCACCCCCAGCCCGCGGCTTTTGGCTGTCTTGGCATAGTCGACCAACAGGTCGGGCGTGCGGTGTGCACTGACCACCCGTTTTTCGAAATCGACACCGAACAACTCTAACATCGTCACCGCCTCTGCCATGACCTCATAGTCACTGACCGAGCCCATAATTACGCCTACTTTCATCTCGTTTTCAATTAAAATTTCCAAAAAATAACCGCCACAACAAGATATGTTATGGCGGTTTTAGTTACTCGTTCCAATTAGCAGATGACGGCACATGCTGCTTTGCTCCGGCTTGCAGGCAATCGTCCTCAGGGTGCGATGCCGACGTATAGACAGGATCTTGTTCCTGTCGGCTCTTGCGTGCCTGCTGATTGATGTATTTTATCCGTATCATTTACGCTAACCTTACGGCTACAAAAGTAGCAACAATCCGATACAATGCCAAACTAATCGGAAAATTCTATTGACAAAATATTGACATTATTCGCGACTGAACGAATAGGGACGATCCTCGTCTGCCGTACCACGATCGTGAACCGGTTCTGTCGTGAGATCAAAACGAATCTTTGCGCCCTTTGTCAAGTCGGAATAGTTGAAAAAATTGTGTGTGTAGCTTTTGCCATCCATCGTCACCTGCCGAATATAGCGATTTGCATCCCCATTATCGGGAGCCGACAGCACGATCTGCTTGCC
Source organism: Alistipes sp. (assembly GCA_036659655.1). GTDB lineage: Bacteria > Bacteroidota > Bacteroidia > Bacteroidales > Rikenellaceae > Alistipes. Next base: position 8,584 of record JAVXCD010000006.1, on the reverse strand, counting down.
ATTTTCCAATTTAATCACGGCATTTTTGAACAGCGGAGCACCAACAACATATTGATCCGAGGCGGGACACACCGGATAAAATCCCAACGCAGAGAATACATACCACGCCGAAGTCTGACCGTTGTCCTCGTCACCGCAATAGCCGTCGGGCGTAGGTCGGTAGAGACGGTTCATCACCTCCCGCACCCAATACTGCGTTTTCCACGGCTCACGAACGTAATTATAGAGGTAGATCATGTGCTGCGCAGGCTGGTTGCCATGTGCGTAGTTGCCCATGTTGGCAATCTGCATCTCCGTAATTTCGTGGATGCGTTGCCCGTAGTAACTGTCGTCGTAGATCGGCGGCACAACAAACACCGAGTCAAGCATCTCCACAAAGGGCTTGTCACCACCCATCAGATCGACGAGTCCTTGCACATCGTGAAACACGCTCCACGTGTAGTGCCAACTGTTGCCCTCGGTGAACGCGTCACCCCACTTGTAGGGGCTGAACGGCTCTTGGAACGTGCCATCGGCATTGCGGCCACGCATCAAGCGGGTCGAAGGATCGAAGACATTGCGGTAGTTGCGGCTGCGCTCTGCCCACACCTTCAATTCACTCTCCGG
>JAVXCD010000006.1:0-7641 GCA_036659655.1 Alistipes sp. | reverse complement strand
CCCTGTTGAATTTCGGCATTGGTCGAGGGATACACCAAATTCAACAACGGAAACAGGCAGCGGAATGTATCCCAAAAACCCGTATCGGTGTACATATATCCTTTGCAAATCTCGCCATTGTAGGGGCTGTAATGCAATACCTCCCCGGCCTCAGACACTTCATATAACTTGCGAGGAAACAGCACACTGCGATAGAGACACGAATAGAAAGTACGGTATTGATCCACCGTACCGCCACCCACTTCGATGCGCCCCAGCACATCGTCCCAGCGCGCTTGTGCCTGCTGCTTCACTGCCGAGAAATCGTCCGTTCCCACCTCTTTCAGATTCTGATACGCCTGTTCCAGACTGATGAACGACGAGGCCACACGAGCATTTACCTGCTGACCGCGACGGGTCTTGAATCCCACTACAGCCTCGGCATGATCGCCCTCGTAAGTGGTCGCACCCACGATTTCGCGCGCACCATCACGCACCGCCACCGTCTCGAAAGGGGTGTCGAAGCGGATCACAAACCAGTTTTTGAAATTAGCCGGCACACCACCACTGTTGCGGGTCGTATAACCCACCACGGTTTGCTCTTCGGGGATCACCCGCACATAAGAACCTCGATCGAAAGCATCCACCACCACAGCACTCCCTTCACTCTGCGGAAAGGTGAAGCGCATGATGGCCGCGCGCTCGGTCGGTGTGATCTCAGCCACCACATCGTGATCGGCCAGATAGACACTGTAATAGTAGGGTCGCGCCGTCTCCGACTTGTGAGAGAACCAGCTGGCACGCTCCTCCGCACCGACTTTCGTGCGGTCACGCACGGGCATCAGCGCAAACTGCCCGTAGTCGTTGATCCACGGCGAGGGTTGATGGGTCTGTTTGAATCCGCGGATGGTCTTTGCTCCGTAAGAGTAGACCCAGCCGTCACCCATCGGGCCGGTTTGCGGAGTCCAGAAATTCATGCCCCACGGCAAAGCCACAGCGGGATAGGTGTTGCCCGTGGAGAGCGAATAGTCGGATTGCGTACCCACCAGCGTCGAGACGTAATCGGAGGGATGTTCGCAGATCGGCTCAGCCGGTTGCGCCGTACAGGCCACGGCAAACAGCACGCAAAGGCTTAAAATGGATCTGTTTATCATTTTCATGTTGTTTTAGAAACTGTTTTTAGAAACTGCTTGAATTTGTTAACGCAATTTTGTTAGAGGTTATTTGTTGATGATTTTTCGTGCCGATTGAGAAACTGTTTTTGTCCTGTAAATCCGATTTTAGCGAGCTAAAACCAGCAAACAACCGCTTAGAAACTGTTTGAATTTGTTACCGAAGTTATTTTAGCGCTATTTTTGTTCCTGTTTTTGTCCTGTAAATCCGATTTTAGCGAGCTAAATGAGGATTTATAGGACGGAAACTGGGATGAAAAGAGCCGAAAAGAACGAGATGAATAAATTTAAAACAGCTTCTTATTCTACGGGATACCACACACAGGGTTTCGCCCCCATCTCCAACTCCAGTGTACCTCCGGCTGTGATGTCGCGGTAATCTATGTAATTTTTCGCATACGGTTTGCCGTTGAGCGTCACCCGTTGGATGTATTTGTTCTCCACACTGTTGTTGCGCGCCGTCAGGGTGAACGTGCCGCCCTTGACCTTGATAATAGCTTCATCCACGATTGGGGAACCGAAATAATAGTGTCCGCCCGCCGGCTCCACCTGATAGAAACCCAACGACGAGAGCACATACCACGCCGACATCTGCCCCACATCCTCGTTGCCGGCCAGTCCGTCGGGCTGGTCGTGATAGAGTGTCGAGAGCACCTCGCGCACCTTGTCGGCAGTTTTCCACGGCTCACCCGCCATGGTGTAGAGATAAAGTATGTGATGACTCGGCTCGTTGCCATGGACATATTGTCCGATCATGCCGCTCATATCGGGCGACGCATTCTCACCCAAATCCGCACTGGCCGTAAAGAGACTGTCCAGATTGGCAATCAGCTGCTCCCGACCGCCGAACAGCCCCGTCAGACCCTTCACGTCGTGTGGCACAAGCCACGTATATTGCCAAGCATTGCCCTCGCAGTAGTCGTTCTCACGATGTGCCGCAAAGAACGGATTGAAGGGTGTGCGGAACGTTCCGTCGGCACATTTACCTCGCATAAGGTGTGTCTGGGGATCGAAATAATGTTTATAAGCCTCGCTGCGCGTTTTGAAATAGTTGTAATCTTCGGTCTTGCCCAATTTTTGGGCTACGGCCGCCAGAGCTCCGTCGGCAATGGCGTATTCCATGCTGATCGCCACCGACTCCAACATCTTGTCGCAGGGGATGTAGCCGTACTCTTTGAGCAGATCCAGCCCCCGCTCATCGAGCATTGCCGATTGTTTCATCGCCTCGAACGCCTGTTCGGGATCGACGCCTTCGACCTCCTTCATCACCGCATCGGCCACCACGCAGATGCCCGGATTACCGACCATGCAATTGGTCTCGCAACCCGCCAAGTGCCACACGGGAAGTTTGCCTTGCTGTTGGTAAATATGCAACATCGTCTGCACCATATCCCGCATTTTCTCAGGATGAATGAGCGTCATCAGCGGATGCGCCGCACGATAGGTATCCCACAGTGAGAATGTTGTATAGTTCACAAAATCAGCTGCTTTGTAGTTGTTTCCATCCGCTCCGCGGTAGTCGCCGTTCACATCGCAGAACAGGGATGGAGCCACCATAGTATGGTAAAGTGCGGTGTAGAAGGTGCGTTTCACGTGTTCGTCGGCCGTGGCGATCTTCACCTTATTTAGTTCGGCATTCCACTTCTGGTCGGCCGCCGCTGTCGTGGCCTCAAAATCCCATGCGGGAAGCTCGGTCTGCAAATTGAGCCGGGCATTTTCGACGCTCACAGGCGACAATGCCACCTTGACGTAGATAGTTTCACCCTCCGTGGTGTCGAACAGTGCCTTGCCATAGATGCGCTTGCCTTTGAGTTGCTTCCCCTCACAAGCACCGTTAGTCAGTGAATCGGGTGCAAAAAGTTGCAATTGGCTGAAAGGTTTCGAAAATTCAGCCACAAAATATACACGCTGGTCGTTCGCCCAACCTTTGGAGTAACGATAGCCGCACACCGTATGGTCGTCGATAGGCTCCAAATACCCCTCCGTGGGTTCATCCCAGCAGGTGCCGTTCTCCAGATCGATCACCACAGCTGCATCCGCCGACTTCGGAAAGATGTATTTGTGAAATCCCACACGTTCCGTGGCTGTGAGTTCAACATCAACACCATAGCGCGACAAACGGGTGGCATAATAACCGGGACGCACACGCTCGTGGCTGCGATCCGAGTAGGACCACATACCCGACTGCGGATCTTCCTGTGTACCACGCGCCAATCGCACCTCACCCACAACAGGCATCAGCGAAATATCGCTCAGATCGCCAATACCCGTACCGTTGAGATGCGTATGGGCAAAGCCGATCACCGTAGAGTCGGAAATGTGATAACCCGACACCCAATCCCACGACTGCGGAATGCTCGTCGGGCCCAACTGCACCGCTCCAAAGGGTACATCGGCACCCACAAAGACATGACCGTGGCCGCCCGTACCGATCATCGGATCGACATAGCGAGTCAGGTTGTCCTCCGCAGCAGGATGCTGCGCGCAGGAGGTTGCCAGTAGGGCAACCGCTAAAAGTTTTAATCCAAAGGTTGTTTTACAATTCATTTGAAGCGTGTGATTTTATTGTATCTAATTTTATTTTGCACCTATATTATATGTCGAGCAGCCACTTTGTCGAACGAGCCGATACCCAAACAGACACCGGACACCGCAGATCGTTGCTACTTGCAGCTCTTTAAGTCGAACCTCAGCGTACCGCCACGCACCAACTCGTCGTGCGAAATGCGGTAACTATTGTATTTTTTGCCACCGAGATAAATCTGTTTGATATAAATATCTTCGGCTTTTGCACGTCGCCCTTCGATCACCAACCGCTCCTGCGGTGCATACCAATTGGGCATAAGAGCGATCTCTACCCGATCGAAAACTGGCGACGTGAGCGTATAAGAGGCCTCGCCGGGGCAGTCAGGATAGAATCCCAACATGCTGAAAACCACCCATGCCGACATCGTACCCGCATCGTCATTGCCGGGAATACCATCCGCCTGTGTGGTGAAATGCCGGTCGATCAACCGCCGCACCTCGCGCTGCGTACGCCACTCCTCGCCCTTGAAATAACTGAACAGATAGGGATAAGCTATATCCGGTTCATTCGCCGGGTCGTACAATCCGCGGTCAAACACCTGCTGCAACTTCTCAACAAAGGGCTTTTGTCCGCCCATCAATTTTGCCAATCCCAGCACGTCATGCGGAACATAAAAGGAGTAATTCCACGCATTTCCCTCGTGAAAACCGGGACTGGGCGCGAAATTCGCCCCCTCCATCGGATCAAACGGTTCATAAAATTTGCCGTCGGGCAGAAGCGGCCGGAACGTGCCGAACTCCTTCGAATAGTAGTGTTTATACCCCAACGAACGGTTGCGGAACAACGCGGCATCCGCTGTTTTGCCCAATGCCTCAGCAAAAGTAGAGAGCGCATGGTCGGCAATATAATATTCCAATGCGTGTGAAACAGAGTTGTCATATTGCTCACGCAGAGCGACATACCCCAATTTAGTGTAATCATCGTTGTCCGGGCGCATCAGGTTCCGAGCACCCTCTGTTGTTGCCGACTTGCGCATCGCCTCGTAAGCCAATTCAGCATCGAAATCAGTCAGTCCTTTTTTCCACGTATCGACAATCACGGGGATACTCGGATCGCCCTCCATGGTGAAAGTCTCGCGACCGTACAGTTCCCACTTAGGGAGCCAGCCGCTCTCTTTATACATATCGACCATTGTGCGCACCATCTCCATCTGCCGTTCGGGATAGACCAGCGTAAGAAGTTGATGCAGATTGCGATAGGTGTCCCACAGCGAGAAAACAGTATAGCGATTCCCTTGCGTTGTGCGGATCTCACCGCGCTCCATGGCGGGATATTCACCGTTCACATCCTGCAAAATATTGGGGTGCAACAACGTGTGGTAGAGTGCCGTATAGAACACCTCGCGTTGCGCGGGCGTGCCACCCTCAACTTTGATGCGCGACAGGTCATCGTTCCACGCCTTGCGCGCCTGTGTCCGCACTTTGTCAAAATCAAAAGTCGGCTGCTCGGCATCAAGATTCATCCGTGCATTCGCGATGCTCACAAACGAGACCCCCATCTGCACCTCGATGACCTCATTGGCCGCGGTGTCGTAGGTGAAATAGACCCCTATATCATCACCGGCCAACTCTTTCGTGTATTTCGTGTAGAGTTTATACTGCCCGCTATTTTTGTCCCACTCAGCCTCGACACCGGTCATCTTGCGTTGCAACTTCCAATAGCCGGCCGTGGCAGGACATTTGTTGATTCGCATCACAAAATAGATCGGGAAAACCGCCTGCGGATTGTAGCAAAACGTACCCAACACCTTCATGCCCTCGATCTCCGTGTCGGAAACCTTGCGCACAAATGCACCCGACTCATTGGTCAGTCCCTCGCCCAAATTGAGCAAAATATTGCTCTTGCCGGCAGGGAAAGTGAAACGGGCAATCGACGTGCGCGGAGTTGCCGACACCTCGGTATGAATACCGTATTTAGTCAGGAAATTCGTGTAGTAACCCGGACTGGCCTGCTCATCACTGTATTCGCTACCATAGTTGCGGTAGCGGACATCCAACTCGCCACAGGTGGGCATAAGCAACAGAGATCCCAATTCGGGACAGCCGACACCGCTTAAACTCACGTGTGCAAAACCCGTAAAAAATTTGTTGTGAAATTCATAAGGTGTTGACCACCAACGGGCATCTTTGTCGTATTTATTTTCATCCGAGCCCATGACATTGAACGGAACCACCGACATCATGCCATTAGGAGATACCGCACCCGGATTGGTCGTGCCGAAATTGGTCGTGCCGACAAACGGGTTGACACACTCCACCGGAGTTTGCCCCTGCACCTCACAACACAGGAGAATCGTCAACAGGCTGATGACGAAACAAATTGATCTCTTCACGGGCTTGTTTTTATTTTAGAATATTGGTGCGCTTGGTAAATTCCACAATTTCAGGGATGTAACCGAAGGCCAGTCCCGTTACCGTATCTGCACACCCGTAGTAAACCGCAATACGTCCCGACTGCGGGTCGTGCAGCGCGGCACACGGGAAGGTCACGTTGGGTACATCCCCCATACATTCATACTCAGTGCGGGGAGCAATCAGATACGGACCACTGCGGGCAAGCACTTTCCATGGCTCTTCCAAATCGAGTAACGCCGAGCCAAACGAGTAGACAAAACCGTTGCAGGAGTGCAGTACACCATGATAGAGCATCAACCAACCCTCCGAAGTTTCGATCGGAATAGGTCCGGCACCGATTTTGGTACACTGCCAAGCACTATCCTCAAATGGTGCGGGCGACATCACATGACGATGACGACCCCAGAACTCCATATCGGGAGATTCACTGTAAAAAATATCGCCAAAAGGCGTGTGTCCGTTGTCGCTCGGACGCGACAACATCGCAAAACGCCCGTTAATTTTACGCGGAAACAACACTCCATTGCGGTTGAAGGGAATAAACGCATTCTCCAACTGATGGAACGTCTTGAAGTCTGTAGTCCATGCGATGCCGATCGTCGGGCCGTGGTAGCCGTTGCACCACGTCACATAAAAACGGTCCTCGATCCAGCAAACGCGAGGATCGTAGCCGTACACCCATGTGTTGATTTCGGGGTCGTTGCCCGTTAACTGAAAATCGTTCTCCTCAATATCCCAGTCGATGCCATTGACCGAAAAGCCAACATGAATACGCATGCGGCGATTGGTGTCGTCACAACGAAAAACACCGGCATAATTGTATTTACCAACCTTGAACGGCACAACGGCACTGTTGAAAATGCTATTCGAAGTGGATAGCAGATCCCGTTTGATGATCGGATTTTGCGTGTAACGCCACAGAACATCGTGGCAAGATGCAGGACGATCTTCCCACGGCATATTCGGAAGAGAGACTCCTGTAATTTTCAATGAATTGCTCATAAGTATAAGATTAGTTTTCTTTAGAAACGATATGTGAATGGATACAAGCGACGTAACGGAAGTGGCGCAAATTACCTCCAATGAAAAAACCGAGACACCCAACCCCGCCGATCACAACCGACAACAGCACCCCGGAAAGGATGTTTTTAATATCGGAGACCATCCGCACTGCCGCCATCAGCAGAGATACAAGTGGGAGTCCCTTCACAAAATAAACAAAGGGCATCCGCTTCAACGAATGGAGTGGTTTTTCTTTAACAGTCATCCCAAAAAAGGTCGAATTTACCGAGACAAAGGTAGCAAAAGATTTCGATATAACAGCACCTCTTAGGGATCAGACCGTCATTCTTACCGGCAGATAGGTCTGCACTTACCACAAATCGAGAAAATTCACGCTCCTGTCGAGAGGGCGCAAAGCACACAATGCACGATCCTCGAGCCTGTCGAGAGGTCGCAGTTAGAGAAATTATTCCCGATCCTCGAGCCTGTCGAGAGGTCGCAAAGGTACGGTGCTGGTTGCCTTTGCGACCTCTCGACAAGCTCGAGG
>JAVXCD010000005.1:18375-23451 GCA_036659655.1 Alistipes sp. | reverse complement strand
CCGAGGGTGTGTCCCACAGACTCGATAATTTCAATGGCAAGCACATCTTCTTTTTGCAATGCCGCCAAAATATCTTCCAAGGATATCTCCTCCCCACGTTTGAATTTATCTGACAGCGTCGAGATGCGCCCTTCGCGCAGTTTATCGAGGAAGATACGATGCACGGCTGAACCCGAAGCCCCGGTTTCCAAACACCCGCGTTTGCCGCAACGACAGATAATTTCATTGTCCAGCAGAGGGAAATGGCCATACTCACCAGAGAATCCCGATTTGCCATAGAACAACTTGCCGTCGATAATCATGCCCAATCCGAGCCCCCAACTGGCATTGACGTAAAGCATTGTTTTTTCATTATTTCCCACACCGCACATATATTCGCCATAGGTCGCAGCACGGGAGTCGTTCTCTATGTAGACCGCACAACCGAGTCGTTCCTCAAGCAACATTGCCAAAGGCTGCTCCTCAACAAAGAAAAAACTGTAACTGTATCCTGTATTTGAATTGACGCGTCCGGAGACATTGACACCAACTGCCAAGACCTTGTCCTCTTTGATATTACGCTTCGATATGAAGGATTTGATGCTGGCGCAGAGTTGATCAAGCGACTCGGTGGTATCTTCGATTCTGGGGTATTTTTTCTCTTCGCAGTCGAGCACCTGTCCTTTGAAGTTGATGATGGCTAATTTCACCGAATCTCTGCGTATTTCCACGCCCACGAAATACCCTGCATAAGGGTTCAGTCCATAAATATTGGGTTTACGGCCACCACTGGTACCCTGCTTTCCGAAGTCGTGCACAAACCCCTCGTCGATCAACTCGCCAATGAGTCTCGTCACCGTAGGCACACTCAGCGACATGGCTTTGCTGAGATCGGTAATGCTGAAATCTCCACCAAAAATGTATTGGTTGATGATCTGCTGCTTCAAGATGGCAGGCCGATTACCCTCTTCTGCTTGTTTAAGAAATGAACTGCTCATAATTGACTTAAGTGAAAATCTTTGTAAAGATAGTAATAATTATGGCGATCACCAAGCATATAGTTAATAATTATATTTATTATGCAAATACATCCCGAGATGAGCATCAAACCCACACACCCGTACATACAAACACCACTATTCATTGATATTTAGTTTATTATGGTTAAAAACAGCATCCACTCAAAATTCACAAGCAAAAACAACTAAATAAAAATAATTATCACAAAAGTTGTTGTAAGTAATTTTTATTATTATATTTGTACTGTAAAGAGCTGCAAATTATAAATTCAAACTAAGTTTGCTTATTATTATATAGGTATATCGAACATCAATACTACAACCGATAATGAAACTTAAACTAATTTATGGAGTCCTTCTGTTGGCGTTCGCGTCAATGGGTCTCTGTATGTGTAGCGACTCCAAGAAAGAGATCGTCTATGATTTTCCAAATGGCGAAGATCCCACCCCAGACCCAGAGGTGAAATATCCCGCCGGATTGACGGTAACTGAATTTACAGAGGACTTCGGCGCAGGCAAACAATGCCGCGGCTTCGTGGCTATCGCCGACTTGAAGGCTAATCCGAAGTTACGCTTCAATGCCGTGCACTTGCCCGCACAGAAAACCCCGACCCGCATTCACGCAGACTTCGCATCGGCAGGCAAGGGAACACCTTACATAACCACAAATGCCGGCTATTGGTGGGCCGGTAATTCATTGAGCCTCCTCATTACCGACGGGGTGGTGAAGTCTATTGAGAATCAATCCGTGACACGCGACAACAAAACAGTGTATCCTGTGCGCTCCTCGTTTGGCATGATGACCTCCGGCAATTTTGAAACCCACTGGATCTATTGCGTCCTCGACGACGGCAACAAACCCTATGCTTTCCCTTCGGCTCTCGATAATGACGAGCGCACCAAGACTTATATGACAGCCCCACCCACCTCAAAAACTGCCGGAGCCTCTTTGTGGACTCCTCGCGAAGCTGTTGGCGGAGGACCTATGCTGGTTAAAAAAGGTATGAATGTCGCGGTAGACAACTATTGGAAAGAGGTGTTTGACGGTGGTGGCATCGCCGGCACGTCGCGTCAACCCCGTACAGCCGTCGGAGCCACCGCAGACGGCAAGATCGTTCTTCTGGTCTGCGATGGCCGCTCCATGCGTGGCAGCGCGGGCTACACGCTCAAAGAATTAGCCGACAAACTCATCTCGCTGGGCGTAGTGGATGCCATCAACCTCGACGGAGGCGGCTCATCGACCATGGTGGGCTGCGAAGGGACGGTACTCAACCGTCCGAGCGACACGGGAGATGCCGCAACAATCGTTGAGCGCAAAATTTCAACAGCAATTGTGATTTCAGAACAGCAATAAACCAACAAACCGATAAAACTACCCTATGAAAAAACTTCTCCTCTGTTGCTTCGCTGCCCTTGCAGTTGTATCCTGCACCACCGTTAAACAGGAAAAACCACTCTATATGTGGTTCGACTGCGAGGCCAATTATGCTCGGCTGAGCCACCCCGATTCGATCCGCTATTATGTCACCAAACTCCATGACATGGGCTTCACCGATTTGGTAATCGACGTGAAATCCATTATGGGCGAGACCCTCTATAAAAGTGACATTGCGCCCTACATGGGTGAATGGGAAGGGGTGACACGTCCCGCAAATTATGATATTTTGGCTCTTTTCATTGAGGAAGGTCACAAACAGGGTCTGCGTGTTCACGGCTCGCTCAATGTTTTTGCCGGCGGACACAATTATTTTGATCGGGGCATTATCTACGGCGAGCATGCCGACTGGCAGTCACAAGTCTATACCGAAGGAAAGATCGTGCCGATCAGCACCATAAAAAGCAACTACAACGGAATGCTCAATCCCGCAAATCCCGAAGTGCAGGAGTACGAACTCGCTATTCTGCGCGAATTTGCCACGAAATACCCCACCGTCGACGGAATTATTTTCGACCGGGTACGCTTCGACAACATCACCTCCGATTTCAGTCTGCTGTCGAAGGAGCTCTTTGAGAAATATGCCGGTGTAAGCGTCCGGAATTTCCCCGATGACATTCTCTATTGGGAGCAGGGTGCAGACCAAAAATGGAATTGGAAGCCCGGAGCATTATTCAACAAATGGGTTGAGTGGCGCGCCTCGGTGATCAAGAACTTTGTGGTGAAAGCACACACCCAACTCAAACAAGCCAACCCCAAGTTACTCATTGGTGACTACACAGGAGCGTGGTATCCCACCTATTATTATGTGGGTGTCAACTGGGCAAGCGATCAATTTGATCCGTCACAGGATTTCGATTGGGCAACTCCCGAATATAAAAACACGGGCTATGCCGAGCAACTCGACATCTACATGACCGGACTCTATTATACGCTGGTCACCAAGGATGAGGTGGACAAGGCCAACAATCTGGTCGGACAACGCACAGAAGCCGGCATGGTCAACGAGCAAAACTACTGGTATTGCATCGAGGGTGGTGCCGAATGGGCAAAGAAGATCACCAAGGGCGTGGTGCCTGTCACCGGTTCAATTTATGTGGAACAGTATGAGGGCAATGCGACCCAATTCTCACGTGCCGTGGCACAGGCACTGCGTGATACCGACGGATTAATGATTTTCGACATAGACCACATTATCAAACGCGATTGGTGGTCGGTACTCTCAGAGGGTATCCACGATGGAAGCAACACGGAAAACAACTAAGAAGCAAAAACAATTCTGAAAGAACTTTGGTAACAAATTCAAACAGTTTCTAATTTTCAAAACATAATACCAAACCAAACTAACCTTAAATGTAATTCTATGAACGATTTTTTCTCTAAATTCAAGAATTCTCTGATGGCAAAGACGTGTCTATGGACACTTGCTTTGCTGTTGGCCGGTATAGGCACAGCCTTTGCCCAGCCAGCAGTCAGAGGTACGGTTACCGACGAAGCAGGCAATCCGCTCGTTGGTGTTACCGTGGTGGTTGCCGGCTCTAACAAGGGGGCTACAACCGATACCAAAGGAACCTATTCGATTGCCGTTCCAAAGGGTGGAACCTTGGAATTCAGCTTTTTAGGCATGACCCCGTATAAGAAAATATGCGGGGGGGGGATTACAGTCCTCGACGTGACACTAAAAGAGGATGCCGCCCGCTTAGATGAGGTGGTGATCCTCGGTTTCGGTTCGCAACGCCGTGCCGATGTCACAGCCGCCGTGTCCCAGATTGACGGCAAGGAACTCCAGAAAATGCCGATGTCCAACATCTCGCAAGGTCTTGCCGGCCGACTGTCGGGTTTGATCTCTGTGCAGAACTCCGGACAACCCGGTGCCGACCAAGCCAGCATGACCATTCGTGGTGCCCGGGCAGGGATTCTCTATATTGTGGATGGTGTTCCTCGTTCGATCAACGACATAGACCCCAACGATGTAGAGTCTGTTTCGTTGTTGAAGGACGGTGCGGCAGTTGCCGTGTACGGACTGGAGGCTGCGGGCGGTGTGATGATCGTCACCACGAAAAAAGGTAAAGCAGGCGGTGTAAACCTGACCTATAAGGGCTCTTACGGAGGATCGTTCAACACCTCCTACCCCGAATTCCTCGATGGTCCCGGCTATGCTTACTACTACAACAAAGCGCTCGAACTCGACGGACAAAAACCCGTTTTCACCGCACAGCAAGTGCAGATGATGCAAGAGGGTACGAATGGCTGGGGCAACACCAACTGGATCAAAGAGATCTTCGGAACAGGTACGATTCAGCAACACAGCGTCACTTCGACAGGTGGTGGTGAGAACATCAACTACTTTGCGTCGTTAGGCTATATGAATCAGACCGGTAACATCAAAAACTTCGATTACGACCGCTACAACCTGCGTACCAATATCGAAGCTAAAATTGCCTCACACTTGACCTTCACCTTGGGCATGGCCGGACAGATCGGCGATCAGAAATCCCCCGGATTCTCCGGTGGCGGTTCGTCGGGTGCCGGTGTTCAGTCGGCTCCCTGGCTCTCTATTGCCGAGCAAGCCGCCTTCGCACACCCCTACCTGCCGATGGTATACAATGGAATGCCTACGGCCAGTGTAAACAGTTACGGCAA